>JBJTHB010000081.1:0-3960 GCA_046094245.1 Actinomycetota bacterium | reverse complement strand
CTTGTGCCGCTTCAAGTGATTCTTCCTCGGCTGCGCTACGTAGGACGGAAGAGATGATTGAGGCTGCATCACGGGCTTGCTTTGAGAGTCGAACATTGCGAGATGACATCGCAAGTCCACTTGATTCACGGATTGTCGGAGCTGAAACAATCTCAATTTCAGGATGAAGGCGCGCAGCCATCTGATTAATCAGGAAGAGCTGTTGAAAATCTTTCTCTCCAAAGATTGCATAGCGCGGTTGTACTAATTCAAATAGGCGATTAACGACTGTGACCACACCATCAAAATGTCCTGGGCGATGGACGCCTTCAAACTTTGTTCCAAGATCGCCAGCCGAGAGACGTTTTATCTCAGTTGGATAAATGGTGTCGTATTCGGGTAGCCACAAAACCGTAGCACCCGCTTCGCGCGCGAGTTCAAAATCGCGTTCTGGCGTACGTGGATACTTTGCAAGGTCCTCTTTATCTTCAAATTGAAGTGGATTAACGAAAACAGAGACCACTACTTCATCACAGATTTCACGAGCGCGTTGGATAAGTGATTGATGGCCAGCATGGAGCGCGCCCATCGTGGGCACAAAGGCGCACGGGCGATCGAGGTCCGTGAGGACTTTCATTTCTTCCACTTATACAGCTCCAGTCCGTGAGTGGTACCAGGCAGTCTGAAGTCTACTGTGCTATTTCAACGCGGCCAAAAGCTCCTTTACCGGGCCAAAGCCAGGCAGTTCCGCGGCTGGATCAATTTCCAACCATGGTTCCAATACGAATTTTCGCTCGAAAGCGCGCGGATGGGGCAAGTTCAACTCTTCACTCTGAAGATAAAACCCTTCGTAATCGACGATATCGAGATCAATCGTGCGCGCAGCTTTCGGAAATGCGCGTTGGCGACCAAGAACTGCTTCAACTTTCAATAATTCTTTCATCAACTCTTTGGGTTGTAATTCTGTATCGCCAATCAGAACTGCATTGATGTAGTTAGGTTGGTGGTCGTTGACTTTGAAAGGAGCGGTTTCGTAGAGCTTGGAATCTTTCTCTACTTTTATAAAGTCACGGAGTGAATCTATGGCAAGTGAAATTTGTTTTTGTGGGTCACCGAGGTTTGCACCAAGCGCGATGACAACTTTCATCTCTCTCGCTTAATAGTTATGGAAACATCACCGAAGGAAACTGAAATTGGAGCACGTGGTTTATGGACTGTAGTTTTGATTTTCTCAACGATTGGATAAGCGGCCATAATTTTTTTTGAAATATTCTCAGCAAGAGCCTCAATGAGAGTTACTGGAGGTCCGACAATTTCGTTATGGATAAGAACTGCAACATCGTTGTAGTCGATGCTGTCATTCAGATCATCCGACTTCCCTGCTTTTTCGAGATCTAATTTCAGTTCAACATCAACGATAAATGGCTGGCCGTTTTGGCGCTCTACTTCAAACAATCCGTGGTAACCCAAACCTTCGATACCTGCAATGCGCATCGTGTCACTCATAACTCAACCCTACTCTTGGCCATTGCGTTCACAGTCGCAATCGCGTCACGATGCGGCTTTACTGAATGGGTACGTACGCCCCACACATTCTGTTTCGCGACCATCGACGTCACGGCAATCGACGCCGCTTCGCGATCATCAGGGTTCGTCGCTCCGGTCAATTCGCCGAGAAAACGCTTGCGGGACGCTCCAATCAGGATCGGGTAGCCCAAGAGCGCTAATCGATCGATATTCCGCAGTAATTCCCAGTTATGTTCGCCGCGTTTGGAAAATCCGATACCAGGATCGACGATGATCTGATCAGGATCTACTCCAGCTTCAATCGCCGAATTAATCCGCTCCTCTAGTTCTTCTTTTACTTCTTTCACAACATCTTTATATATTGCATGTTCTTGCATCGCTTTTGAATGCGCCCGCCAATGCATGATGATGTATTGGACTGTGGGATTCTTCGCAATCACGGCGTACATCGCTGGATCCGCTAAACCACCACTAACGTCATTCACATATATTGCCCCGAGTGCAATCGCCTTTTCTGCGATTGATGCCCGAGTTGTGTCGATTGAAATTGGTTTGCCTAACTTCACTAACTCGGTTATCACGGGAATAACGCGCGCTTCTTCTTCGCTTTCACTTACGCGATCTGCGCCAGGTTTAGTTGATTCACCCCCAACATCAATGATGTCAACGCCTTCGGCAATCATCTCTTCTGCTCGAGTGATGGCGTCCTCGATTGAAAAGTATCTACCGCCATCAGCGAATGAATCAGGGGTTACATTCAATATCCCCATTACAACCGTGCTCATTAGCGAGTGATAAGAGACATCGCTTCAGCACGCGTTGCTGGATCGCGAAGCATTCCGCGGACTGCACTTGTGACTGTGCGCGCTTCAGATTTACGAACTCCGCGCATCGACATACATAGATGTTCGCAATCAATAATTACAATTACTCCTCCTGGTTGAAGAATCTCTACCATCGCATCAGCTATCTCAGTGGTAAGTCGTTCTTGTACTTGTGGGCGACGCGCATAAAGATCCACCAGTCGCGCTAACTTCGACAGTCCCGTTACCTTCCCCGACGCTCCGGGTATGTAGCCAATATGGGCCACCCCATGAAAAGGCGTTAAGTGATGCTCACAATGCGAATAAACCTCGATATCTTTCACGATAATCAACTCTTCGTGGCCAAGATCAAATGTTGTCGTTAGAACATTTTTGGGATCTTGATACAAACCTTGGAAGTTTTCCTGCAGGGCTCGAGCAACGCGCTTAGGGGTATCGCGTAAGCCTTCTCGATCTGGGTCTTCGCCGATTGCGAGGAGTAATTCAGTTATTGCTCGTTCTGCTCGCTCGTGGTCGAAGTTCTTACTCATTCTTTTGTTGCAGCCTTCTTCTTGCGCTTTGGCTTCTCTTCAGTTTCGCCGTTGAGGTGATTGTTGCGCGGCTTGAGCGCCACTGGCGGAATGCGAGAAGGCTGTCGATCAGAAGATCCGGTCCACGCTGGACGCTTCGGACGCGACGCTACATTCTTAAAGATGACCTCGATCTCTTCTTTGTGGAGGGTTTCCTTCTCAAGCAACTCATCAACTAGTGCATCAAGAATCGAACGGTTCTCAATCAGAATTTCATATGCCTCTTGATGCGCTCCTTCAATCATCGACTTGATCTCTTGATCGATAGCGGCAGCAATCTCTTCAGAATAATCCCGTTGGTGGCCGTAATCGCGACCCAAGAATGGCGCTGAATCACTTGTGCCGAGTTTGATTGCGCCAAGTTTTTCTGTCATTCCATATTGAGTAACCATCGCGCGTGCAAGCGTAGTTGCCTTTTCAATGTCATTTGATGCACCAGTGGTCGGATCATGGAAGACAAGTTCTTCCGCAGCGCGACCACCCATGGTGTACGCGAGTTGATCGAGCATCTGATTGCGAGTTGTTGAATATTTATCTTCATCAGGTAAGACCATGGTGTAACCAAGTGCATGGCCACGAGGCATGATTGTAATTTTGTGAACTGGGTCGGTATGAGGAAGTGCGTGTGCCACAAGTGCGTGGCCACCTTCGTGATAGGCCGTAACGCGGCGCTCTTCTTCGCTCATAAGCCTTGATTTACGTTGTGGACCGGCCATAACGCGATCAATCGCTTCATCAACATCATCACGCGATACGACCTTACGGTTTTGGCGAGCGGTTAAAAGTGCAGCTTCATTGAGGACATTTGCGAGATCCGCGCCGGTAAATCCCGGAGTACGTCGCGCGATACCGAGGAGATCTAGGTCTTTCTCGAGCGGTTTGTTCTTTGCGTGGACTTTAAGGATTGATTCACGACCCTTGACATCAGGGCGATCAATTCCAATCTGTCGATCAAAACGTCCAGGACGAAGAAGAGCAGGATCGAGAATGTCAGGACGGTTTGTTGCAGCAATCAAGATGACTTGATCATGCGGTTCGAAACCATCCATCTCAACAAGGAG
>JBJTHB010000080.1:0-4711 GCA_046094245.1 Actinomycetota bacterium | reverse complement strand
CCATCGGTGAATTGGACGACGCCACCGACTTTCTTGAGCGCAGCATTACTCTTCAACGTCACTTCGACTTTTCCATTGGCTAGCACCTTCACACCGGTGGCGGCAATAGCAGTATCAGGCACTAAACCAAGCGTGAGAACTGCGAGACCACAAAGTACTGCACGTCGAGATACATCTTTCTCGTTATTCATAAAATCTCCCTTATTACTCTTCAATAGTGAGAACTTATCTCCTTTTCCGCGGACTTGCTATGACATCACTGGTCTCTTATGCAATTCTGAGAAATGTTTCAGAACCCCAATGGGCCTTAGATGTACTTCTCTTTAATTCTGCTGCGGTTTTTGCCGTAATCTCAATTTTCATCTCGCCTATTCCTGATGATTTCTATGGGCGCCTTGGAGTCGCCACTGCAATTCTTCTATGGAGCGTAGGGTCGATAGCTTCATCTATCTCCAGCTTCTTCTCTCTCACAAGCACAATCAACTTGGATCGGATTTCCGATTTCAGTTACGCACTCTTCTATCCACTGGCGTTACTAGGAATCACTCGCTCTATCTTGCACCGAACAATCAGTCGTTCACTAGAGCTCCTTGATTCACTCATCATCACCTTAGGTTTCACCACGATCCTTGCGGCATTCCTCATTAAACCAGCAATGTTGAGCTTGTCTGGAACAACGCTCGAGATCTTTCTTGCCATTCTCTATCCAGTCGGAGATCTCGTTCTCTTTCTAGCAACCTTGACTTTAACGATCATCCGTTCGCTCTCATGGCGAACCGGATTACTACTAGCTGGCATCACCATGTACACGATTGCTGATCTGTATTTTCTCTACCTCTCTCAAAGCGGTCAGTATCAACTCGGAAATGTCAGTGATATGGGTTGGTTACTAGCCTTTATATTGATAGCTGAAAGTTACTGGCACTCGCCAGACGAGGAAGAGAGAGTCCGAAGCTTCAACCCCACAATTGCAACCCTTGCACTCCTCGGAAGTTCAGCGATCTTGGCCATTGCTGTTTTGGAGCCTGAATATTTCCCACGATTCATCATCGCTCCTGCATTTGCAACGATTGCGCTCTCCTTTCTGCGTATGGGAGTCGCTATTAATGATGCGCGGAACATGAGTAATGAACAGATTCTGGCTCGCACTGATGAACTCACGGGCTTAGCCAACCGCCGAAGATTCATGACTGACTTCGAGGGATTCTGCACATCTGCTGGTTCGGTCTTGATTTTGGATCTCGATGGATTCAAACCCGTGAATGACGCTCACGGCCACAATGTTGGAGATCAATTACTCAAACAAGTTGCGCGACGATTCGAACGTTCTATCCCTCACGGTTCATTGCTCGCACGGTTAGGAGGCGATGAGTTCGGAGCGCTTATTCGTGGCGATGATGGGGAGGAAGTTGCCCTCGCGCTTCGCGCCACGCTCTCCTACCCATTCCACTTCGAAGGCTTGGAGTTCGTGCTCGGAGTGTCAGTCGGCATCGCCCATAACCTCCCGGGGCAGATTCCTTCCGACCAACTATTGCGACGAGCTGACGAAGCGATGTACGAGGCGAAGCGCTCAAAGTCAGGAGTCTGTATTTGGAATGAGGGATTAGGCGCGCGAGCCTCGAGGTTGTAAATTTCCGCCGTCCGAATCAACCAATGAGCTTCTAAAGCTCGACATATGAGGTGAGAGTTACAAACCCCTAAGGAGGTCCCCTAATTGGCAGAAAAGTTCGCTAATCGAGTCTTAATCCTCGGTGCAGGCTCCGTTTCACAATCCGTATTGCCACTACTTATCGAACATCTTGTTGATGCACAACAAATTACCATTATGGACCAACGCGACAATCGCGCACGTGTCCAAGATGCGCTCAATAAGGGCGCGACATACGTCCAAGACGCAATCACTCGCGACAATCTTGATGAACAACTCTCAAAATATCTCAAAGCCGGCGACTTTTTACTTGATTTAGCGTGGAATATCGATGCCAATACGATTTTGAGCTGGTGCCATGATCATGGCGTCTTGTATCTCAATACTTCCGTAGAAGAGTGGGACCCCTACGAAGGCGGATCCAATAAACATCCACTCGAGCGCACTTTGTATTACCGCCATATGCGTATGCGCGAAATGAAATCAAAGTGGACCAAGACCGGTGCAACAGCGATTGTCGAACATGGCGCTAATCCAGGACTTGTTTCACACCTCGTTAAAAAGTCGATGGTTGATATTGCCACACGTGCTTTGAAAGATGGAAAGGCTGCAAATGGTGTCGAGGCTGCACTCACCGACGAGCGTTACAACGATCTTGCTCACTTGCTGGGAGTTAAAGTCATTCACATCTCAGAACGTGACACCCAAGTCACAAACAAACCTAAGCAATGGGGTGAATTTGTAAATACCTGGTCGGTTGAAGGTTTTTACGAGGAGGGCGTCGCGCCAGCAGAATTAGGTTGGGGTACCCACGAAAAGACTCTGCCCGTCAATGCTTACGAACACCAGAGCGGACCGAAGAATCAGATTGCAATCGCACAACCTGGAGCAACCACATGGGTTCGTTCTTGGGTTCCGAACTTTGAAATTCACGGCATGGTTATTCGACATGGCGAGGCATTTACAATTTCAGATCACCTAACGGTGTGGAGCGGCGATAAGGCTCTCTATCGTCCGACCGTTCATTATGCGTATTGCCCTACTAATGAAGCAATCTCATCAATGAAAGAACTTGAGATGCGTTCATGGGATCTACATAAGAATCAGCGCATCATGAATGATGAAATCACTGAAGGTGATGATCGTCTAGGTGTGCTACTTATGGGCCATCCATATAAATCTTGGTGGACTGGTTCATTGCTCAATATTCACGATTCGCGCAAGCTGATTCCAGGTCAATCAGCCACAACAGTCCAAGTCTCATCTGCTGTTTATGCTGCTGTTGCTTGGGCGATGAAGAATCCAGATAAAGGACTTCTTGTTCCTGATGAACTACCGTGGCGCGAAGTTCTTGGATATGCAGAGAAATATTGGGGTGGAATCCATTCTGAAGCTGCAGATTGGAATCCATTAATGAATCGCCGTGATCTCTTCGAAGGTTGGAACAACAAGAAGGTTGACCGAGAAGATCCTTGGCAATTCACTAACTTCTTGGTTTAAAAGACTACAAAAGCTATTAAGGCTTGGGTGGTTTTGCTACCTTGATCTCATCAAGGCGAGCAAGCGACTCAAGCCTTTCTGCTGCGTGATCAACAATTCGCTTCGGATATCCATGTGAATACCCGAGATCTGATTCCCAAGGTTCGTGTACATCATCACCAGTCAGATGAGCTAACTCCGGCACAAACTTCTTGATATACAAACCGTCTGGATCAAACCTTCTGCCTTGCTCGACGGGATTGAAGACTCGGTAATACGGCGAGGCATCCGTTCCGCATCCTGCAGTCCATTGCCAACCGTGTGAGTTAGAGGCAACATCATTATCAATCAAGTACTTCATAAAGAAATTCGCGCCATGTTGCCATTCGATATGGAGATCTTTAACTAGGAACGATGCCACAACCATACGGGTGCGATTGTGCATCCAACCCTCTTGAACGAGTTGTCGCATCGCAGCATCAACGAAGGGATAGCCTGTCTTGCCCTCACACCACGATTCAAATTTCTTCCCTGGCTTGTCATATCGCATCTTCTTGAACTTTGCATCGTAATAGTCACGAGATGTATGAGGATTGTTATATAGAACATCAGCATAAAACTCTCGCCAAGCGATCTCTTTTCGGTAGATCTCATGACCTTGTGATTGGCCCAAAGCAGCCAGCAATGTGCGCGGATGAATCTCTCCCCAACGAAGATGAGGACTTAATCGAGAAGTTCCTTCAATGCTTGGAATATTTCGATTATCGGCATAATCATCGGCTGCTCGCTTAAGAAAATCCTTAAAGCGAGAGATTGCAGCCTTTTCGCCTGCATCTTGCATCTTTACTCCATCAGGTGCTTTCCAATTAGGAATTTTCTGATCGCCCTTCATTGGTTTAACCCATGATGGGTTCTTGGGAGCCGCAACTGGTCCACGCCATCCATGGGCAAGCCATGCGCGATAGAACGGCGTGTACACACGATAGGGAGTTCCATCATCTTTCAGAACGCGACCTGGAGCAACTGCATAGCCACTTCCTAACTGTTGAAGTTCAATGCCAGCTTTCCTTAATTCTTCGTCGCGTGCATTTCCATAAGGTGCGAAAGGGAAAGCAGAATGCACCGAATTGGCCTTGTAACGCTTCATGACATCACGAATGACTTCTGTAACGTTGCCAGAGATGACCATAAGATTTCCATCAAGTGACTCATTGAGCGCATTGAGTGATGCCGCTAGATATGCGTTTCTGTGTTTGCCAGCAAGTTCAGCAATCTCATCATCCATTACAAAGAGAGGGATAATCTCATCGGCTTCATCAAACGCTGCCAATAAAGCCGGGTTATCAGCAAGTCTGAGATCTCGGCGAAACCAGAAGATAGCGCGCTTGCTCATGTCGCGATTCAACTAGCAAGCCTTCCTATCTGCAAGGTGAATTAGGATGAGAAGGTGAATAGAAAGCTTTCCATCGCCCTTTTTGCAGTTATTGCCCTTGTTTTCAATGCCATGCCCGTAGTGGCGGCTCCAGACAATGTCACGCTTACCGTTCACTATCAACGTCCCGGTGGAGACTACAACGGCTGGAA
>JBJTHB010000079.1:0-7269 GCA_046094245.1 Actinomycetota bacterium | reverse complement strand
AGCGCTTCATCAACCAGAACTTGGTTGCAAAGGGCCTTGCTGCTGGAACTGTTGATGGCAAAGTTCTTGGACTTCCTTATCACTACCTCTTCCACAACCCGGTCTATAACACTGAACTCTGGGCAAAAGAGAAATGGGGATTCCCTAAGAACCTCACCGAGTGGACCGCTTGGTGTAAAGATGCAAAGGCAAAAGGCTATGTTCCTTTGGCTTGGCCTGGAGCAACTCGTGGACAGGCAGCCCAGATCTCAACCTCAGCTTTGATGAACTCCGCTGCAAACTACGCTGATCTCTCCAAGAATCTTGCTGACCTCAACAGCGGCAAGATTGATCTCACATCAACATGGTTCAAAGGCGTTGCGGACATTTACGTCAAGCTACGTAACGCAGGTTGCTTCCCAGATAACCCAACAGGTGTTACTGAAGCAGCTGCGTTGAACCTCTTCGCAACAGGTAAGTCACCAATTCTTCCTACTGGAACATTCTCAATGGGTGCTGTTAAAGCTCTCAATGCAGGGATGACAGGAAAGATGCAGTTGATGAGCATGGTTCTTACTGATGGCAAAGTTGTCGCCGAAGGAATCATGAACAACACCTTCAACCTCAGCGTTAATGCTAAGTCTGCAACACGCGATCAAAGAATCGCACTTGCATTCTTGTCATATCTTGCAACTGGACCAGTTGCACAGATCTACGCAGTTGGTACAACACAGCACTTGAACGTTCTCGATGTTGATTACAGCGCAAACGTTGACTTGCTCAATACCTCTTCGTTCCAAGGCAAGAACACCATGTTGGCTCCTCGCTTCTTGATTTTGAATACCGCAGTTTCTGACTTGACTCAGGATGCGTTGATTCAAATCGTGGGTGGAAAGAGCCCAGATGATGTGCTTCCTGACTTCTCGAAGCAGATCAAGCAGAAATTGGCTGGCTGATTAGCTCGCTAACTACTACCGGAACCGCTCCCACCAATGGTGGGAGCGGTGCTCGGGCTTCCCGCAAGAAGCGGAAGAGAGATGCGCCGATCTATTACTTGATGGGTGCTCCCGCGCTCTTCCTTTTCCTTGCCTTCTATCTCTATCCGGCTCTGCAGAATCTTCAATTCGCAACGCGACGTTGGGATGGAATCACCGAACCCGAAGCTGTTGGATTCCGCAATTTCACTAACTTGCTTACCAACGATGATCTCTTCTATAAGACTTTAGGCAATAACCTCGAATTTACTTTCCTGGTCGTACTTTTCCAGACGGCTTTCTCATTACTCTTTGCCATCTACCTTGTGAACAACTCCAAGGTCAATGTGTTTCTACGAACTCTTTATTTTTTCCCAACCATTCTTTCTTCGGTTTCAGTGGGAATGATTTGGTTATTTTTGTATGACCCTAACTTTGGTGCGATTAATCTCTTCTTCAACAACATTGGACTCAAGAGTTTTGCCCTTAATTGGTTAGGCAGTGAAAGTAGCGCCCTATACGCGATTGCATTCACTCAAGTCTGGTTTCATACCGGTCAGATGATGGTCGTATACATCGCTGGACTTCAACAGATTCCGAAAGAATTGTATGAAGCAGCTGAAGTTGATGGCGCGTCACGTTGGAAGCAATTCACTAGTGTCACTTGGCCGATGGCGATGCCTACGACCCTTGTGGTGATGGCGTACACCACTATCCAATCCTTCCGTGCATTTGATCTCATCATGGTTATGACGAATTCGACTGCTGGACCAAATAACACGACGAACATTTTCAGTACGTTGGTCTACTTCACATTATTTAATGAACTCAGACTTGGATATGCCGCTGCTCAGACTATTTTCATGGTCATAACGATGTTGCTCATCACCTGGCTCCAACGCCGAGCATTCGGTAGAAGGTATGAGAAATAGCCATGTTATATAAGGTTTCGCGCTTCATCTCACTCTTTACCTTTGCAGCCCTCATACTCGTGCCTTCACTCATCGCAGTCATGGGTTCATTTAAGACCGATGCTGAGGTCTACAACAAACCACTCTCTCTTCCAGAGAAGTGGAGTCTCGACAACTATCGTCGCCTTTTGAGTGAAAGTGATCTGGATGTAAGTTTCCGCAATAGCGTATTTGTTACGCTCTTATCCGTTGTCATCACATTAACTCTGGCAAGTTTGGCTTCTTTCGCAATTGCTCGAATGATTACGGTAACTGGAAAAGTCCTTGCTGGTCTATTTGCGCTAGGTCTAGCAATCCCAGCTCAGATCAATATCGTCCCGATCTACTACATATTCCGAGACTTAGGGTTGATCAATACCTACCAAGGATTAATCATTATCAATGTCACCACAACGCTACCAATCTCGATATTTATTCTGACTGCATTCTTCCGAGAGATCTCACGTGAGATGTATGAAGCATCAGAAGTTGACGGCGCCTCACCATTCCGCATTTATCGTTCAATCGCTCTTCCTCTTTCACGACCAGCAATGGGAGCCACGGCAATCTTCCTTTTCGTTATCAACTGGAACGATCTCTTGTGGCCACTTCTTCTCATTCAGGAGTCAGAGAAGAAGACTCTGCCACTAGCTATGTTGGCTTATCGTGGTGAATATTTCGTTAGCTTCTCAATGTTGTTCACTGCAGTTATGGTCGCATCACTTCCGATGGTGATTATGTACTTGATGATGCAACGTTCTTTCGTTGCAGGACTCACAGCGGGAGCGGTCAAGGGCTAATGAGCACTCCAATCATCAACAATCCACCACGTCTTCAGACGCAGGTGCGTTTGTTGTTGGATCACATCGATCGCGAAGGTTTGAAAGCCGGAGATCGCTTAGATTCTGAGCGCGAGCTAGCGAAAATCCTTGGTATTAGCCGTCCATCTCTACGTGAGGCGCTCCAGGTCCTTCAAGTCCAAGGTCGATTAGTTGTGAAGCATGGAATCGGAATCTTTGTACTTGATGAAGTTGAAGGGGAGAAGCTTCGTGATTCTTTGAAAGCTGCACAACATCGAATCGAAGAGCTTTTTCAGATGCGCGAGATTTTGGAGGCTCCAGCTGTGGAGTGGGCCGCTGAGCGACGTACTGATGAACAGTTACAAGAGATGAAAGCTGCTGCCCGCGCCTTGAATGATGTGATTGCTGAAAGCCCGATTGATTTCGATAAAGTCCGAAAGCTGGATATGGAATTTCATCTCACGATTGTTAAGAGCGCCCAGAACCAGTTCCTCAACCAAACGCTGGGAACTCTGCAAGACATCATGTATCGCTCCATGGATAACACGTTGAAACTTCCGGGACGTATCGATGCTTCAGAACATGAGCATGGCGTGATCTTGGATGCGATTGAGAAGAGAGATCCGATTGCTGCGCGACTGATGATTATCCAACATATCCATAACGCACGTGATTCGTGGTTCAAGTATTTGCGAAAGCAGAATGATTGATGACAAAAGTTCTCTCAGTCGGCATCGCAACTGTCGACACCATCGTTCTCGTCGATAAATACCCAACCGCAAATGAGCGCGTTGTTGCGCTCCAATCGGTACGCGCCGTCGGAGGACCTGCGACGACTGCTGCAGTAACGATGGCCAGATTAGGAGTAGATGTTTCACTCGCGTGCGTTATTGGCGATGACGATGACGGCCGTTTTATTTTCGATACTTTGAAACGTGAGGGCGTCGATACTCGTAACGTTGTCGTCAATCCTGCAATTCATACTGCAATCGGCACCATTGTTGTCTCCAAGAGCGAGCAAACACGCGCCATCATGGTCCAACCTCATCAAGAATTACCCACCAAGCCAGCCAATATCAATGATTATGAATGGGTACATGTCGATCAATTCGGCATGAGAGCAATCAAGGATTGGGGCGTTGTTCGCGGAGGAAGCGCGAAACTGTCTATCGATATCGGATATGCAACCCCCGGATTGAACTCGAGCGACTACGACCTATACGCACCATCGGAAAACATCACGACGGATGTTTCGTCTGCTGCGCGTGACAAGAACATAGTTGTGATTTCCCAGGGTGGAGAGGGAAGTATTTATTCTGATGGAACAAAGACAGGTTCTGTTCCTGCAATCACTACTGAGATCATTAGCACGCTTGGTGCGGGAGATGTCTTTCATGGCGCTCTTGTTGCTACTCAAGTATGGAATAAGCCAATAGAAGAAGCTGTCTCAATCGCAAATACCGTCGCCGGACTTTCATGTCGCGCGCTTGATGGACAAAGTGGAATTCCTACCAAAGCAGAGCTCACTGCATTCCTTGCAGGAGCGCGGAGTTGATGGGGATATTGGGTAATCGAGATATGGAAAGGAAATAGTTATGGCTAAAGTGCCGGATTTTCTCCTTCACCATGATGGCGATTCAGTAGCCGTTGCAAATGATGATTTGCAGCCAGGCACACTGGAGGGGCTATCAGTGAAAGAGCAGACCAAGCACACCGCAGTTCTCAATCACGCAATCCCCTTGGGACATAAATTTGCGTTGCGAGATCATGCAGAGGGTGAAGCAATAATCAAATATGGAATTAAGGTCGGCATCGCATCACAGCCGATCAAAACTGGAGATTACGTACATACACACAACATGAGGAGCTATCGATGGGAAGCAAGCCGCGCTTAACTGGATTTCGTCGCCCAGATGGGTCGATGGGAATCCGTAATCACGTCATCATCCTTCCGGTCGATGACCTTTCAAATGCCGCTGCAGAAGCAGTCGCAAAAGTAGTACCTGGCACTCTCGCACTGCCTCACGGTTATGGCCGTCTCCAATTCGGAGAAGATCTTGAACTCACATTCCGCACCTTGATTGGTACCGGATTGAATGGAAACGTAGCCGCAGTCGTTGTTATCGGTATCGAGCCGAAATGGACTGAGCGCGTTGCTGCTGGCATTGCAAAATGCGGAAAGCCAGTCGCATCATTCTCAATCGAAGGCAAAGGCGATCTACAAGTCATCGCTGATGCAGCGCGCGTCGCACAGATCTTCTTGCAAGATGCATCTGAGATTACTCGCGAACCAGCAACCGAAGGTGACTTGATTATGTCGATCAAGTGCGGTGAATCAGACACAACTTCAGGTCTTGGTTCATGCCCCACAACATCAGAAGCAGTCGATCGTTGGGTCGCAGCTGGTGGAACTGTCTTCTTCGGTGAAACTTCCGAACTTACAGGTGGAGAACATCTCATCGCAGAACGTTGTATCGATGATGCATGTCGCAATCTCTTCCAGCAGACATATGACAACTACATCAAAGTCATCGAATCAACGGGAGCGAACCTGCTTGGTTCCCAACCAACACAAGGAAATATCGCTGGCGGTCTCACCACAATTGAAGAGAAAGCGCTCGGCAATATTGCTAAGACTGGTTCGGTACCGGTGGTTGGAGTTCTTGCTCCAGCAGAAGCTCCTGATCGCAAGAAGCAGGGTCTCTACTTCATGGACACTTCATCAGCTGCTGCAGAATGCGTAACTCTGATGGCCGCTGCTGGTGCAGTCATTCACTTGTTCCCAACTGGCCAAGGTAATGTGATTGGAAACCCAATCGAACCGGTCTTGAAGTTGACTGCGAATAAGAAGACTGCAGCATCGATGAGAGAACATATCGATCTCGATGTCTCAGGCCTCTTGCGCCAGGAATATAACCTCACAAAGGCGGGCGACATGATGATGGACGTCATCGAACGCACCGTCAACGGCCGACTTTGCGCTGCCGAAGCGCTTGGTCATCGCGAATACACCTTCACCAAGTTGTATATCAGCGCATAACAATTACTTGATTACCCAATCAAGCAGATAACTGAAAAGTTCCTAGGAGGACTGGTTCGTGATTCTCGTAAGTGAAGATGTGTGGAGCGCTGACTTTGATGCGCTCGCCAAAGATTTCACTGTGGTTCGCGAACCAGATCTCTGGAATAAGAAGGATGAATTAATAGCAAAGATTGAAACTGCTACTGCTTTAGTTGTAAGAAATCGCACCCAAGTAACTCGAGAACTCATCGAAGCGGCTCCTCATCTCAAAGTTATTGCCCGAGCAGGAGTCGGACTCGACAATATCGATGTCACAGCAGCGGACGATAATGGAGTTGTTGTTGCAGCAGCACTCGGAATAAATGCGGTTGCAGTTGCTGAAGAAACACTCGCGATGGCCCTCGCTATTTCTCGAAAGCTTGTTGAACTTGATTCAAGCACGCGTGCAGGGGAGTGGAACCGAAAAGCCGGCGTTGAAATCACTGGAAAAACCTGGGGTTTACTTGGATTTGGCGCAACTGCACGAGCAACTGCTGAACTATTGCGAGGATTTAAGTGCAACGTCCTCGCTTACGATCCTTTTGCTAAGCCTGCTGCGGATTACTTACAGAGCATCAACACGATGATGACCTCACTAGATGAAGTCATCAAGAATTCAGATTTCATTTCAATCCACCTACCCGCAACGGCAGAAACCAAGAATGTGATTAATGTGGAATTACTTTCGGCGATGAAGAAAAGTGCAGTAATTGTGAGCGTAGGTCGCGGTGAAGTAATTAATGAAGCGGATTTAGAAATAGCCCTGAAAAATGGGGTAATTGCTGGCGCTGGACTCGATGTTCGCGCCCAAGAGCCGCCGCAAGATAAACGTTTTACCGATCTATCAAATGTAGTGCTGGCTCCACATGTCGCAGGGATTACTGCCGAGAGCCAAGCAGCCATCAATCGAGTCCTTGTCAGCGAAATAAGAGCAGCACTTACGGGTGGCGCTCAGCAATACGCAGTCGGCGTAGTAAAGCGAGCCAAGTAATGGCGCTCAAAGTAGAAAAAGCTCTCGCTCACGCCACATCTATGTTGATGAAAGCTGGGGTTCCAGAAAATAACGCGGCCACGACTGCGCGAGCGATAGTCACATCAGATGTCTGGGGAAATCCAAGTCACGGCTTGATGCGCCTTCCTTTCTATCTTCAGCGCATATCGATGGGTGGTGTCAACCCTGAAGCAGAATTGAAAGTAATCTCCGAACGAGGTGCAATCACAAGTCTCGACGGCGAAGACGGCTTAGGGCATTGTCATGTGTGGGATGCGGCAATCCTTGGCGTAACGAAAGCGAAAGAATTTGGTATCTCGCTTATGTCGGTCAAGAACTCAAGTCACTGCGGAGCTCTCGGCGTTTATCTCTATCACGCACTTGATGCTGGACAGATTGCGATGATTTTCACTAATGGACCTGCAGTCATGCCTGCAGTTGGAGGAAACTCACCATTGCTCTCAACGAGTCCGATTGCGGCGGGAATTCCTTCGCGCACTCCCATGATTATTGA
>JBJTHB010000078.1:0-7262 GCA_046094245.1 Actinomycetota bacterium | reverse complement strand
CGCCTCAGCCATGCTCGCTGCACTGACGCTTTTGCCAGCGCTACTTATTGTGTTCGGTCGTTGGATTTTCTGGCCAAAAGTCCCGAGATTCGACGATGTCGATGAAAAGCTTTCCGGACTATGGGCAAAAGTTGGCAGCTTCGTTGATCGCAAGCCAAAGCCAATCTGGATAACAACTGCGGTAGTCCTCATTATCTTTGCTGGATTCTCAACAACATTGAAATCAGATGGCCTAGCGCAAACCGATGCATTCACTACAGAAACTGATTCAGTAATAGGTCTCGAGAGGCTAGGTGAACATTTCCCAAGTGGGGAAGGTACGCCAGTTGAGATAGTTGTAGATCAGTCAGATGTAGCTGCAGCCTCAAATGCCATAAAAGGCGTTTCTAATGTCGCGAATGTGGTTCCAGTAACGACTGTAGATCCAGCAACGCGTCAGCCCACATCTGAGATAAAAGTGGTGGATGGCAAAGTCTTGCTTTACGCCACCCTGAGCGTTCCCGCTGACTCGGTTTCAGCCAAAGAAACTATTCCTTTACTCCGCGATGCGGTAAAGAAAGTTAATCAGAATATCTTGGTAGGTGGACAGACTGCGGTTGGCTATGACGTCGACCAATCATCACGTCGTGACAATCGAGTAATTATTCCGATTGTCCTAATCTTGATCGCAATAATCTTGGGATTGTTACTGCGAAGCATCTTTGCAGCCGCACTCCTCCTTGTCACCGTGGTTCTCTCCTTTGCTGCCACCCTTGGTGTTTGTGCGTTGGTCTTTGAGCATGTTTTCGGTTTTGCTGGCACAGATGCCTCGTTCCCACTGTTTGCCTTCGTCTTCCTTGTCGCTCTTGGCATTGACTACAACATCTTCCTGATGACGCGCGTCCGCGAGGAATCTTTGAAGATTGGAACTCGCGCCGGAGTAATTAAGGGTCTCACCGTCACTGGCGGTGTTATCACTTCGGCTGGAATTGTTCTTGCTGCAACATTTGGCGTATTAGGAGTGCTTCCCCTGGTATTCCTAGCCGAACTCGGATTTGCTGTTGCTTTTGGAGTGTTGCTCGACACGATCGTTGTGCGATCTCTGCTCGTTCCTGCACTGGTGCGAGTTATTGGTCCGAAGATTTGGTGGCCATCCAAACTTCAGCACCAAGAAAACTAAACCTCGTCCACGATCCATCATGCGCGCGGGAATTGTTGGTTATGGACTCGCTGGTAGGTACTTCCACGCCCCAACATTGGTGAGCGCTGGATTTGACGTTACTGCAATCTGCGCGCGGTCACTAGAGAAAAAATCGGCCGCTCACGAGGATTTTCCGAACGCAGTACTCGTGAATTCTATCGAAGAGCTCGTAGCAGAAGATCTTGATTTGATTGTTGTTGCATCGACAAATGACGTTCATGCTGATCATGCGCGCGCAGCCATAGATGCAGGAATTGCAACTGTAGTAGATAAGCCCATGGGACGTGATTACTATGAAACGTTATCTCTTTTCGATCACGCAGATTTACATAACGTGCCTCTCACTGTTTTCTTTAACCGACTCTGGGATTCCGATTCGTTAACAATTAAGAAAGCCTTGGGCGAAGGCGTGTTGGGTAAAGTTTTTCGAGCCGATTCTCGCTTTGAAAGATTCCGTCCCGAGTTGAATCCTGCTGCATGGCGCGAAAACTCGAGCCCGGATGCGGGCGGAGGTTTACTCCTTGATCTGCAAACTCATTTGGTATCGACAGCGTTAGATTGGTTTGGACCCGGACACCTTACTCACGCCTCTGTCCGTGATATTCGCGGCGCTGCTAATGATGATGTTGTTCTAGTCTTAAAACATGACTCAGGCGTTGATTCCTATCTCTCCGCCAGCGCAATCGTCGGTGCTCCCGGACCAAAACTTCGACTTAACGGTGATCAAGGTTCGCTCGTCAT
This sequence comes from Actinomycetota bacterium, assembly GCA_046094245.1. Taxonomy (GTDB): domain Bacteria; phylum Actinomycetota; class Actinomycetes; order Nanopelagicales; family Nanopelagicaceae; genus MAG-120802. Next base: position 5,341 of record JBJTHB010000078.1, on the reverse strand, counting down.
CGTCGAACTTGATCGACAAGAGGAACTCCTTCGTAAAGGCTTTCAATCTTCCCCAGATGTATGGCTCCCTCCACTAGATATTACGTGCGAAGCAAGGATTCATAAGGGGGCAGACTCGTTCACCTATCAAGGGGTTCCTGGTTCATATCCATCGTTCTATCGCAAAGTGCGAGAAAGCCTTGAAATTGGTTCGCCATTGCCTGTAACGCGAGAGTTTGCTCTCAATGTTGCGCGAATAATTGATCAGGCTCGAGAGATTTCAATTCGCTGATGCCAACAGTAATTGTTGTTGGCGCAGGTTTAGCTGGGCTGGCTTGCGCTCGTGCATTGCAAGAAGCGCATGTTGACGTTGTGATTGTCGAGAAATCGAATCGCTCTGGTGGACGTATCAAGACCGATGTTGTAGAAGGTTTTCGATTCGATCATGGTTTCCAAGTTCTAAATCCAGCGTACTCGGAGATACGACGGTTCAACCTTGTTAGTGATTTGAAAATGTGCTTTCTCCCCAAGGGGTTCGAAATCGACATTGACGGTTCCAGGCGGTTAATTGGAGACCCTCGCGAGAATGTGCGTTATCTCAAAGATGATCTATCTAGAGTCTCTGGTTCACTGCGCGAGAAAATCGCTTTTCTATCTTTCATTGTTGGAAGTCGTCAAGAGGGAACTCTTGGAGACGCGATGAAGTCGAGTGGAAAGTTCTATCAAGAGACAATCAAAGGTTTTCTCGATGGAGTTTTTCTTACTAATTCAGACCGAGTCTCATCTCACATGGCTCGGGAGATTCTTCGCTGGTTCGTGAGAGGCAATCCTGGTGTCCCAACTTTAGGAATGGGCGCGCTTCCCGATTTGCTCGCTAGTGGTCTGAATATCCAATTCGACTGTCGTGTAGATGATGTAAGGGATGGAATTATTAAGACGAGTTCGGGGGATATGAAAGCCGACTACATCGTGATTGCAACGGATCCGAACACCACACAACGTTTGATTTCAAGGTCTCCAGTCGAAATGAACCATTCATGGACCTGGTATCACGCTGTTCCAAAGGGAATAGTTACGAGCAGATACTTAAAGGTCTTACCTCATGATCCATTCATAAATTCTGTTGCAATCTCAAATATTGCCCCAAGTTATGCGCCAGCGAATCAAACGCTTATTTCATCGACAACATTGCAGAAGATCTCTGAAAAAGAAGCCAGGGAAGCGGTCGCGCGTGCGTGGCGCATTCCTACATCGGAAATTCAATATTTACGTAGTTACGAAATCGTCGAATCACTTCCATTGCACGGAGTTGATAAACCTCTCGATGTTCCGCAAGCAGTTTCAGGCCGTGTTGTGCTATCAGGCGACTATTACTCCATTCCAGCGCAGCAGGGTGCGTTAAGAAGCGGACGATTAGCCGCAGAGATGATTATTGCTCGTCTATAAGTGCAGATAGCGCTGGGGCAATATGCGGGAAATCAAAAGTGAAGCCTGCATCGGTGAGCTTCTGCGGAATAACTTTCTTTGATCCGAGAATTTCCGTTGAAAATCCACCAAGGGCAATCTTCAGTGCGATTGACGGAACGGGAAATAGTGCAGGGCGGTGCATCGCGCGGGCAAGAGCGGATGTGAATTCTTGATTTGTGGCCGGATTAGGGGCAGTTAAATTGACTGGCCCTTCGATAGGCTTTTCCAATAGATAGCAGATTGCGCGAATCTGGTCATGAAGAGTGATCCATGACCACCATTGTTTTCCGTTTCCTAACTTTCCACCTAGACCGAATCTAAAAAGTGGCAACATTTTTCCAAGTGCTCCACCTGTTGGATCGAGTACTAAACCTGTTCGAATTTTCGCCACCCGAGTATCTGATGCGATGTCAGCTGCGGCCTCCCACTCTTTGCACACAGCAGCGAGAAAATCATCGCCTGGACGATCACTTTCGGTCACAGCTCGATTCCCAGTTTCACCATACCAACCGATTGCGCTGGAGGAGATGAATACTTGCGGCTTCAATTCTGAGACAGCATGTGCAATAGCGGTAGTTCCGAGAAGTCGGGAATTGAGAATCTCCGCGCGATATTTCTTGGTCCAACGCTTGTCGCCGACATTAGCGCCAGCAAGGTGAATGATTGCATCAACGCCTTCAAGTGGCGCAAGATCTACTGATCCAGTGCGCGGATCCCACGAGACTTCATCAGCGGAAACAACGGGGCGTCGGACTAGCTTTTGAACTGTGTGACCTTCAGATTTGAGGTGACCAATCAGTGCGGTGCCGATTAAGCCAGATGCGCCCGTAACAGCGATTCTCTGTGGAACTGTCATCGGCGTAGCGCTTATAGTCCTAAGTCAGATTCGAAGCGACCTTCTTCGAGACGTTCTTTGAGGGTGCTCAGGAATCGAGCAGCATCTGCACCGTCAACAATGCGATGATCGTATGAGAGCGCCAAATACACCATCGAACGGATCGCGATTGTCTCGCCTCCGTCTTCCCCTTTCACAACCATCGGACGTTTGACTACTGCACCAACGCCGAGAATTGCAACCTGTGGTTGATTGATGATTGGAGTATCAAATAGCGCACCACGGGAACCAGTATTGGTGATGGTGAATGTTCCGCCGCCGAGATCATCTGGAGAGATCTTGTTATCGCGAGTCCGTGATGCCACATCAACGATGCGACGTGCGATTCCACCCATGTTTAGATCGCCGGCGTCACGAATCACAGGAACAAGTAATCCGCGATCAGTGTCGACTGCAATGCCGAGATGCTCAGCGCCGTGATAAGTGATCTGGTCACCTTCAACAGATGCGTTGACTACAGGATGTTGCTTAAGTGCTTCACATACAGCAACAGCGAAGAAGGGGAGGAATGTGAGCTTTACACCTTCGCGTGTTTCGAAACTAGCTTTTGCCTTCTCGCGGAGTCGTGCGATCTTGGTGATATCAACTTCAATGACCGTAGTTAGTTGGGCGCTCACTTGTAGTGATTCCAGCATTCGCGCAGCAATAACTTTTCGAAGACGTGACATCGTGACAGTTGTGCCACGAAGTGGTGAGACTTGGATTGGGGCTGCGCTCTTGGGTGTAGCTGGCGCAGCCGCAGGCGCCGATGGTGCGCTAACTGCAGGTGCAGAGACGCGAGGAACTGCAGCGAGAACATCCTCTTTTCTAATGCGCCCACCAACACCTGTTCCTTTGACGCGCGAAAGATCAACGCCATTTTCGGCAGCAAGTTTGCGAACGATTGGGGTTACATATGAATCATCAAGTACGGAAGATTTAGCTGGTGGCGCAACGGGCGCAGGAGCTACGGGTCGAGGTGGAGTAGGTGCCTGAGCAACAACTGGTTGTGGCGCTGCGGGAGCTGGCGTCGGAGCAACCTTTGGTGGTGTTGGCACTGATGCAGGTGTAGAACCTGATGCGCCGATGGATGCCAACTTTGTTCCTACTGCGACAGTGGAATCAACAGGCACATCAATAGATAGGAGAACTCCCGATGCTGGTGATGGGATTTCAGTATCAACTTTGTCGGTCGAGACTTCCAATAACGCTTCGTCAACGCTGACGTTATCGCCTACATTCTTAAGCCAACGTGTGACTGTTCCTTCCGTTACCGATTCACCAAGCGCGGGCATAACAACTGGTGTTGCACTGCCAGAGGATTGTGGCGCAGGAGTTGATGGAACGGGGATCGATTGAACTGGCGCAGGAGTTGGCGTTACAGGAGCAGGTGAAACTGGCGCAGCCGCGACCGGAGTAGCAGGGGTTGCAGGCGCGCTTGCTCCATCTGCAATGAGAGCGAGTTCAGCTCCAACTGGAGCGACGCTATCGACGGCGACCAGAATCTTTTGCAGCACTCCTGCTGCCGGTGATGGAATCTCGGTGTCAACTTTATCCGTCGAAACTTCCAATAGTGGTTCGTCAAGAGCGACGTTATCGCCTTCAGCTTTGAGCCAACGAGTGACGGTTCCTTCTGTCACGCTCTCACCGAGAGCTGGCATCTTTACTGAGAAGGTCATGAGTTATTTTCTCCGATCCGCGACGCTCGACAATACGGGGTGATTATCCATGTGCATGTAGTGGTTTGCCAGCCAACGCCAAGTGGGCTTCTCCCATCGCCTCAGAGAGGGTCGGGTGAGCGTGAATGAGCGGCGCAACATCACTTGCGTCTGCCTGCCAATTGAAAATTAGTTGCGCTTCAGCAAGAAGTTCTCCGACTCGAGAACCAACCATGTGGATACCCAGGACAGGACCATTCTTCTGCGACACAAGTTTGATTGAACCCGCGGTCTTAAGTATCTGAGCTTTTCCATTTCCAGCAAGGTCATAATTCAATTCGACCACGTCGTATCCCTTTGCCTTAGCGGCAGCAGTAGAGAGACCAACAGAAGCAACTTCTGGTTCCGAATATGTGACGCGTGGAACACCATCGTAATTTATTGGTCGTGGATTCAATCCGGCAATCTCCTCAGCAACCAAAATTCCTTCACCGAAACCTACGTGCGCAAGTTGCAGTGTTGGAATGAGGTCACCGACTGCCCAGATACCTGGAATGTTCGTCCGGCATTTCTCATCGACAAGAATGTAACCGCGGTCCATCTTGACGCCCTGCTCTTCATATCCAAGACCGTTTGAGACTGGACCACGCCCTACAGCTACAAGGAGAAGTTCGGCATCGAATGTCTTTCCATCCTCTAAAGTGACAGTGACACCCTTTGAGTTTTTTGTAGCACTCCTGAATTTAGTCCCGAGCTCGAAATTAATTCCGCGTTTCCGGAATGCGCGCTCAAGTTGCTTGCTCGATGATTCGTCTTCAAGTGCAACGAGATGAGGGAGCGCTTCAATAATGGTGACATCTGCTCCAAAAGATTTCCAGACTGAAGCAAACTCACAGCCGATCACGCCACCACCGAGGACGATGACAGACTTTGGAACGGTAGTCATATGCATAGCATGATCACTAGTGACAATAGTTTTGCCATCGACGTCAAGACCTGGAAGAGATTTCGCGTAAGAGCCGGTTGCGAGAACGACATTCTTTCCGGTGTATCGCTCTCCATTTACTTCGACCGTGTCGCGAGATACGAGTTTTCCGGAACCCTCGACATACGTAATGTTGCGGGATTTAACTAAACCCTGTAATCCTTTGTGGAGCTTTGAAATCACGCCATCTTTATAAGCGTTAACAGCCACCATATCCATGGATTGGAACTCGGCTTTGACGCCAAATTCGCCTGCGTGACGAGCATTGTCCGCGATTTCACCAGCATGGAGCAGCGCTTTAGTAGGTATACAGCCCCGGTGCAAACATGTCCCACCCAATTTATCCTTCTCAATGAGAACCACATTGAGTCCAAGTTG
>JBJTHB010000077.1:0-16616 GCA_046094245.1 Actinomycetota bacterium | reverse complement strand
TTTATCGGCCTGACCGCTTTTTACACGGGGCTGGCAACTGGTCGCATGGGCGTTGTATCTCCGATTAGCTCACTGTCAGTCGTCATCCCACTCGTGTATGCATTGATTCAAGGAGAACGTCCGTCGACCGCTCAAACTATTGGGATTGTTATTGCTATTGCAGGCGCATTCATGGCTAGCGGCCCTGAGGTCAAGAATGGTTTACCCATCAAACCGCTTGTCTATGCGGTGGTTGCCGCGCTGGGATTTGGTACAGCGCTGACATTCATTGCAATTGGCTCTGAAACGGACTCACTTCACACTATGACTGCAATGCGATGCGCATCAGTTTCTGTCTGTGTTCTGATTGCGCTCCGCTATCGAACCCTTGGAGGATTCTCACGCGCGCATATGCCCTTGCTGATTTTTATTGGCGTCGCTGATTTTCTTGCGAATTTCTTGCTAGGTGTAGCGACCACAAAGGGCTTAGTTTCAATCGCAATGGTCTTCGGATCTCTATTTCCGATCGTAACAATCTTGCTAGCGTACAAGTTCCTGCATGAGCGCCTACATCGAATTCAATACGTCGGAATCGCTGCAGCATTATCTGGCGTCATATTGATCGCTGCATTTTAGGATTTGCTGGTCTTAGTTTGGAATCCACTCTTCAAAAGTTACATCTGCGACATCGTCAGTCCTGTCTAAGTGATAATTTCGATGGAGTAATGAGAAATCAAAGAAGTCCCCGTCGCCAGAAGTAGGACTTCGCGTAAGAAAGAGTCGATCAATAGTTGACTCAAGTAACAGTGGCCTTAAGAAATTCATCCCACCCTCTACGAGAACTACCGGTCCCAATTCATCAAGAGCTTTGTTGACAACGTCTTGAGGCTCAGCTTCGAAGAAGTGAGATTGCCCTGAGGAAACTTGATTGCGGGATAACAACTGGGCGTCACGAGTAGCTACAAAAACCGGAAGCGGTGCCTTCGAGTAATGCTCGCAACGATAGGTCTTGCCACCGACTACCAAAGATCTGGCAAGCCCTCGTATCGCATGAAAACGCTCACGATCGGCGGGCGGGCTTAATGGCGCTGAGTCTTGGCGTAGCGATGTAGCGCCGTTAGAGCCAATGACCATATTTGCGACGACTCTCTCGTGGGCGAGCGCATGTGTATCGCGAAAAGCCATAGTTGAAACGCTACCGCCTCTCCGTGAAATTCATCTGCCCTGGCGATGTCAGTGGCTATCTCTACCTTGTACTCCATGATCATTGATTGTGAGAGTTGTGTTATGCGCGATATTGCCTGTCGCGATTGTGTTGTCTCGGTCCTCATTGAGGCCCCACCCTCACGCCTCGACCGTGGATCGGAGATTGGGCCAGAAGAGTCTCGCGTTATCGATCTCTTGGCTTCTCGAGGGATGATTCCACCCCTGCGTTACGCTCACAATGAGAATTCTCAGGCTACGGAGGCGCTCTCAGGTTGAGGATTGCGCGCTCTCGCAGTTAGCCTAAACCGATGACCTCGGCACATTCCTCACTTTTCCGTCGAAAAGTGTGGTCCCAATCCTTGGTCTTCTTGGTATCGCTGGCTCTCTCCATCACCCTGGTTCCTGCCACAAAGGCTGCACCCAATGCTGATCTGAAATCTGTCCGTGCTCAGGTTGAGCAGCTACAAGAAGATGCCGCAGAAGCCGGTGAGAATGCTCAAGCCGCAAAAATCCAACTCGCAAAGTTGAAAAAACAATTGAGTGCAGTCCAACAAGAAGCAGATGTCCAGAAGCAAACGGTTGAATCAATTAAGAGATCTCTCGCAGCCATCGCGGTCGCTCGTTATAAGTCCACTGGCCTTGGCGAGGGATTGGAACTTCTCTTTTCTTCCGATCCTTCTCTATATCTCTCGGCCGCTGGTTCCCTTGAAAGTGTGACACGTAAGCAAGCAATCGAGCTACGAAAGTTCGCCACCGCAAAACAGCGTCTTGATGCAACATCACTTACTGTCGCAGACAAACTCAAGCTTGTACAAGCGGCTGAAGCGCGTTACCGTGCTCAAGCTTCGCAGGTAGCGAAGAAACTTGCGCAGGCGGAAAAACTCCTTGCCAAGCTAGAAAAAGAAGATCGCGAACGATTACTTAAACTCCAAGCGATGGATGAAGAAGAACGGAGAAAGTACTCTCTAGAACAAGCCAAGCTTGCAAACGCAGTATCGGGACGCGCAGGAACCGCACTTCGCTATGCGGTTAAGCAAATTGGTGATAACTATGTTTGGGGCGCTGCCGGCCCAATCCGTTGGGATTGCTCTGGTCTAACTATGCGCGCATATGAACAGGCCGGCGTTCGCTTACCTCACTCATCTCGGGCCCAATACACCTATGGTCGATCAATCGCCCGCGGAAATCTTCAACCAGGCGATCTCGTATTTTTCGGCTCGCCCATCTCTCACGTCGGTATCTACATTGGAAAGAACAAGATGGTTCACGCACCTCGACCAGGAGCGAGAGTCCAAATTGCAGAGTTTGGAAACTACTTCGGTCGCAAAAAGTATGTAGGCGCGCGCCGTCTCTAAATGCCTTCGATATTGCTGGTTACCAATGACTTTGGACCGCGCGCAGGCGGAATAGAGACTTTTGTTATTGGCCTGCTCGAGAGAATGCCCTCGGGTGAAGTCGTTGTCTACACCTCTTCCCAAGAAAGATCTGCAGATTTTGATCAACGATGGAAAAGTGAATTTGGCGTAGAAGTCATTCGTGATCGCTCCTCAATTCTCTTGCCAACTCCTCGTGTGATCAAGAATCTAAGAAATATTTTGCGCGCAAGGTCCATCACGAAAGTCTGGTTTGGCGCAGCCGCCCCGCTTGGCTTATCCGCTCGCTGGCTACGTAAAGCGGGCGTAACTCATATCGTCGCTCTCACGCACGGCCATGAAGTGTGGTGGTCAAAAGTCTGGCCATTCTCTTGGGCGATGAGCGAAATCGCCCGATCAATCGATGTTGCAACCTATCTCGGGGAGTTCACCAAAGAGGCGATAGCGCCACGATTTAATGACCGCAACAAATTACGCAAGATTGCACCCGGGATTGATACTGAACATTTCAAGCCGTCAGATTCATCTGTGCTGCGAAGAGAACTTGGTTTTGATGATCGCCCAACAATCATCAGCGTTGGTCGTCTCGTTCATCGCAAAGGACAAGACCGTCTCGTTGAAGCAATGTCTCGCATTGTTACAGAATTACCGAACGCGCTACTTGTTTTTGTGGGCGAAGGACCGCACCGAAAAGTGCTCGATCAGTTAGTCAAGAAACATGAGTTACAAGATCACGTTCGATTCATCGGACGGATTCACTATGCTGATTTGCCGCGCTACATCGCATTGGGAGATGTCTTTGCAATGCCCTCAAGGTCCAGACTGTTAGGACTAGAGGTAGAAGGTTTAGGCATCGTTTATCTGGAAGCAAGCGCCTGCGGACTTCCCGTGGTCGGCGGATCATCTGGCGGTGCACCTGATGCAGTAAAGGATGGAATCACAGGATTTGTCGTTGATGGAAATAACATCGAAGAGATTGCCGAACGCACCTCACAACTACTACAAGACCATCAACTTCGAAAAGCTATGGGTCAAGCAGGTCGAGAATGGGCGGTTGCTGAATGGGGTTGGCAGCGCTGGTCAAGCGAATTCAACAAAGCCCTGAAAATCTAAGGTAGTAAGCCGATCTTTCGTGCAGCATTAATTGCTTGCACACGGTTTGTGGCTCCCAATTTCTTGTAGACCGCCGAGAGATGTGTCTTCACCGTTGATTCAGTAACGAAGAGTTGAGCCGCAATCTCTTGCACAGTATCGCCCGTTGGAAGCTTTTCAAGAATCTCTAACTCTCGGGGAGTTAATCCAATTCCTCGGTTTTTAGCGACGACAGCTTCGGTCAACTTTCGTGATGTAAAAGTAAGGGGTTTGATCGCACTATCTCTGATTGCTTGGAGTATCTCTCCGATTGGAGCGCTCTTGTCCACGTGTGCGCTTGCTCCAGATTGCATGGATGCAAGTACGTGTTCGGGCATATTGGACATGGTGAGAACGACGATGCCAATTTTCTGAGAAACAGAACGAGACCACGCGATGACATCAAGACCGCTTCCATCAGGTAAGTGAAGATCCACAACAATGACATCAGGATTGTGATGAGAGATTTGGGCAAGAGCCTCTCTTTTCGATGCAGCTTCGCCGACGAGATTGATTGTTTCGTCTCGAGACAGTAAACGACGTAGACCCTCTCGTACTACTGCATGATCATCGATGACGAGAACTCGAAGGCTCATGAGGAAGTCTCATCCAAGAAGAGAGAGCGTGGAATTCTTATACGGTAGTTGGTTCCTTGAGATGAAGAGGAACATTGGTACTCGCAACCAATCACTCGAAGTGATTGATCAATCACCATTAAACCAAGGTTCTTCCGAGAAGGTGATGGCAAGCCATGTCCATCATCGCTCACCAACAACTCAATCCCGTCTGCATGAGATTGGTAGGAGATTGCGAAAGTTCGAGCGCCTGAGTGACGAAGAGAATTTCGACCCAATTCCACGAGCACCTCATTGAGCAGCCGTTCATTCTGGGGCTGTAGCAGGGGATATGTGAGATCTATTTCCAACCGTAATTCTCCAAGAGAGTCTTGGAGAGTTACCAGAACTTCATCACGCGATCGGCTATTAGTTAAATAGATGTCATCACGGAAGTGACGAATGATCTCGACTATCGATAGCCGGACTTCTCGAATCTCTGTGCGATGCAAGTGTCCGAGAGTCGCATCGGCTATGAGTTCATCGAGCCGATAACCGAGGATGGCAAGATCTTGCGCGAGCGTCTCATGGAGACGAGCAGTTAGTGCGAGGCGATCGATTCCTTGCTGTGAAGTCGGTGCGTTTGTGTGAGGGTGATTAAGCAAAAAGTTCGGCGATCTCTGCCGCGAACTCTTGTTGTACCACGTGACGCTTGACCGATAATTTCGCGGTCAAATGACCTCCAGCGATCGTGAAATCTACTGGCAAGATTGTGAACTTACGGATTGATTCGGCGCGACTTACAGCTTTATTCGCTTCATCAACCGCAGTCTGAATCACAGCGATGAGATCTGGATCTTTAGTGAGCTCCGCGAGAGTCGCACCATCCTTCTTGTTTGCTGTGATCCAACCCTTGATTGCTTCGGGGTCAATAGTTACTAGCGCGGCGATGTATGGTTGATTATCGCCAACAACTATGCACTGACTCACGAGTGGATGAGCACGAAGACGGTCCTCCAATACGGCAGGAGCTACATTCTTTCCACCCGATGTGACGATGAGTTCTTTCTTGCGTCCAACAATGTAGAGGTATCCCTCTTCATCTAACTTTCCAAGATCGCCAGAACGGAAGTACCCATCATCAGTAAAGACTTCTTTGTTGGCGGCATCGTTCTGCCAGTAGCCGCGCATAACAATCGAACCCTTGATGAGAACTTCGCCATCTTCGGCGATTTTGATTGTTGTGCCGGGAATTGGCTTTCCAACCGATCCAACTTTGTGCGCAGTAGTGAGATTGAGAGTTGCACCTGCAGTCGTCTCAGTTAATCCATAACCTTCGAGGACGCGGACACCAGCGCCTCGATAGAAATGACCGAGACGTTCTCCGAGTGGGGCGCCTCCAGAAATGGCGGCTTCTACGCGACCACCAAGGACATGACGAATTTTGGAGTAAACCAATTTATCGAAGAGTCCATGTTTTAACTTGAGCGCTAAGGAAACGCTGCCAGCGTCGAGCGCTTTGCTGTACTCGATTGCGACATTTGCTGCAGTGCGGAAGATGGAGCCTTTTCCAGCAGCATCAGCCTTGGCTTCTGCGCTGTTGTAAACCTTTTCAAAAATGCGAGGGACAGCGAGAACGAATGTGGGCTTAAATGATGCAAGGTCAGTCGTGAGTCGTCCGATGACATCTGGGCAATGTGCAAGATGTAGACCTGCACGAATTGAACCGATTTGCACCATGCGCCCGAATACGTGTGCAACAGGGAGGAAGAGGAGTGTTGAACCGCCAGGCTTCATGAAGAGATCTGCCGCACCGAGCACGACGTTTCCGCATTCAGCCAAAAAGTTTCCGTGAGTGAGTTGTACACCCTTAGGTTTTCCAGTTGTGCCGGAAGTATAAATCAAAGTTGCGAGTGAATCAGGGGTTAAAGCGCTGCGACGATTATCAATCTCTTGATCTGATACTTCACGGCCAAGGTAGGCGAGTTGCGCGAGAACATTCTCGGTCATCACCCAACAATTCTTGACTTTAGAAGTTAGGACTGGAGTGACGGCATCGCGGAGCTGTGGAGTCTCGACGATGATGGCAACAGAATTTGAATCAGAGAGAATCCAATCGACTTGTTCCGCTGACGAAGTTTCATAAATCGGCACAGTTACGCCACCAGCAAACCAAATTGCGAAATCCAAGATGGTCCACTCGTAACGTGTGCGGGCCATGATCGCTACGCGATCGCCAATCTGAATGCCAGATGCAATCAATCCCTTCGCAGTTGCACGAATCTCAGCTTCAAGTTCGCGAGCTGTAACTGGTTGCCATCCATCGCCGAGGGGGCGTGAGACCATGATGCGTTCTGGTTCAAACCACGCGCGTTCAGCAACGAGGTTGGTGAGGTTTCCGGCAGTAGCGGCAGGTTCTAGGGCTGGTGCGAAGTATTCAGTCATGGGGGAAAATTAGCGGTTACTAGTAGGTAATGAGAAGAGGTAGCCTGCGTCCATGGCAGATATGTCCTCAAGTTCAACCATCATCGAGGCCTCAGTCGAGGATGTTCGCTCAGTCCTCTCAGATATCGAGGCTTACCCCACCTGGTCTACAGCGATTAAGTCTGTTGAAGTCCACGACAAAGATGGAGCAGGTCGACCAACCAAACTCACTATTAAGGTCGAAGCTGGCGTATTGAAGGATCGCGCCACTTTGAATTATGACTGGAGCAAGGCTCCCGATGAAATCTCTTTTTCACTTGAAGAAGCAGATCTCATGACTGAGATGGATGGTCGCTATGCGATCAAAGACAATGGCGACGGAACTACTACCGTTACATATTCACTCGGTACTGCGCTCTCCATGCCTGTCCCAGACATGATGCGACGAAAAGTAGAAATGACCACAATTGAACAAACAATCTCTCAACTCAAAGCGAAACTCGAAGGCTAAATGAGTTTTGCCCTTGGCATCGATGTTGGCGGTACGAAAGTACTCGGTGGCGTCGTCGATGATCACGGATCCATAGTTAAGACTGCCCGCCGCGATACACCTCGCGAAGGTGGTGCAGCGTTGACACAAACTATCGCTGATGTTGCGCTGGAATTGATGAAAGAGTTTGATGTAGACGCAGTCGGTGTCTCAGCCGCTGGCTTTATCTCCTCAGATCGCAAGACCATGCTAGCCACCCCAAACATTGCGGGATGGAATGGCGTACGCCTCACTGATCAATTGGAGGAATTAATCGGGCGAAAAGTTGTGCTTGAAAATGATGCTAATTCCGCGGCGTGGGGTGAGAAAAAGTTTGGCGCAGGTAAGGATTTTCGCACTGTCATTATGTTGACCGTCGGAACTGGTCTTGGCGGAGGATTAATCATTAACGATGAGCTCTATCGCGGCGCCTATGGAATTGGCGCAGAATTCGGCCATATTCGCGCAGTCCCCGAGGGACATTTGTGTGGATGTGGGATTCGTGGCTGCTTTGAGCAATATGCATCAGGTAATGCGCTATTGCGCCACGCACGTGAAGCCATTCATGCTTCTCCCGACATTGCGAAAAACCTATTGGCTCGTGGCGACGGAACTATCGAAGGTCTAACAGGTCGTCAGATCACAGCTGCCGCACAAGATGGCGATACCGTTGCAATTGCTGCCTTCAACACGACAGGCCAGTGGCTTGGAGCTTTATGTGCGTCTCTCGTTGCAGCTCTGGATCCTGAAGCGTTTGTGATTGGCGGGGGAGTAATCGATGCGGGCGATATTTTGCTGACACCTACACGTGAATCGATGCATCGCTTGATTCCATTTACTGGTAAACGCCCAGCCCCCGTGATTGTCCATGCAACGCTGGGAAATGATGCTGGCCTTGTTGGTGTCGCAGATCTAGCTCGTCGCTAAACTTTCATTCGAAAGGATAAAAGAGCCCAATCTGGGCACGGATTTCATCCATCGTTTCCATAATTGATTGAGAATCAGCATGGCTCATCAACTCTGATTCTTTCGCTCCCGTGGTTAACAAAGAAGCAAATTCGAGCGCTTGTTCGCGAAGACCATGACCTTCATAGTTCTTTGCAAATTCGATAACTGTGCCGTCAATCTTCTTCATTCGCATCGACGTTGGAGTGTAAAAATCTCCATCGATGAAAACCGTGCCTTTAGTTCCAACAACGGTTGCAGTACAGGGAGTTTTCGCAAGTAGAGTAGTTGTGAGGTTCGCATGTGCACCAGTGTCGTATCGGAAGATCATCGAGGTCTGAGAATCCACCCCAGAAGGAGTGAACTCGGCTCTTGCACTTATTGACTGTGGTTTTCCTAAAAGATAGTAAGCAAAAGAGATTGGGTAGATTCCTAAATCGAGTAGTGCACCGCCTGCGAGTTCAGGAGCATGTAATCGGTAGTACTTTGGCAAAGGCAGATTCTGACCATGGTCTGCCGCAATAGAGATGATCTCGCCTAACTCTCCTTGTCGGACCAGCTCGCGTAGCTTTCGATAATGTGGAAGGAAACGACTCCACATAGCTTCTACCAAAAGCAGATTCGAGTCGTGAGCTGCAGTTATCATGGAAGCGGACTCTCGAGCATTGACTGCAAATGGTTTTTCGCAGAGCACTGGTTTTCCATGGCTGAGCGCCAAAATTGTGTTAGGCGCGTGCATCGGATGGGGAGTAGCGACGTAAACAGCATCAATATCGGAAGCAACGAGCTCTTCGTAACTTCCAAAGGGCGTTCCACCACATTGCTCCGTAAACGCCAGCGCTTTTTCCATGGAGCGTGACCCGACTGCCGCAACAGTATGTCCGGAAGCGCGTGTGAGATCACGAGCAAAGGCGCGAGCGATGCCACCGGTTCCTATCAAGCCCCATCGAAGATTAGTCACAGCGCAACTCCATCATCATCGTCTTCACGCTCGGGGCGCATCTGCCAGAAGAATGCGCCGATACCTGCAGCGAGTGCAATCGCACCTGGCCAAGCGCCGATACCTAGAACGTCGACTCCGAAGAATTGAACAAGGACCATGTAGAGCGGTCCGCCAATAACCCCAACCAGCGCTGCACGTTGAATTTGAGTAAGTTTAGGAAGCGGCGCGTTGTCGCCGTGATATCTCTCTACCTCGTCTGAGGCTTCGAGATCATCAAGGAAAGTTCGGTCAGATGACTCGTCCAAGCTCAAACCGGAAACAATGGCATCGAATTCGGCATTGATCAGTTCATGCTCATCACGGTTGACCGCCCCTGAGAGAACATCGCGAATGAATCCCAGGGATTCTTCCACCAGCACGTCAAGATCATAATCAAGTGCGACATTGTGAAAAGATCTCTCGAAAATGACTTCTCTAATGTCAATGGACGATACGTTGTCGATGACAATCTCAGAATTCTTTGGATCGACAACATGATCGTTGACGGAGTAGCCAATCATCAATGGGACATCAACGAGATAGAGATCGCGCTGGACGATGGCCCACAGTTTCTGAAGCGACCTAAGCGCTCGGAGGGGAGTGCGACCATAACTGTGTTTGGGTGGATTTGGTGCAGCAACATCTGTTCCACGTCCTCCAAGAGAGGGAAGGAAATACTGCAACAAGGGTACTAACTTGAGAGATGCACGAGAATCATGAATTGATGGATTGCAGAGGATTAAACCTTCCATTTCATTTCCACGAATGGAGGCAAGTCGTAAGGAAAGCGCGCCACCCATCGAAAAACCCGCAACGAAGACTCGTTCATGTTTTTTCTTAAGCTCTGAGAATGTGCGATCAACTTCGAAATACCAATCTTGCCATTGCGTTGTATTCATCTCTTCCCACGTACGCGCATGGCCGGGAAGTCGCGGAACCGAAACCGTTAATCCTTCGCGATGAAGCGCTTCTGCCCACGGGCGAACCGAGAGCGGAGAGCCAGTAAATCCATGAACCATAAGTACAGCGATCGATCCACCTTCAAGATGGAATTCATCTCCGCCTGGAATCACGCTCACGACACGCATATTGTCACAAGCTTGGCAAAAGGCTCTAAATTAGGTCCATGGCGTTACGGCGAAAACGGAACAAAGTTCAGAGCATGATGCAGGGCGACAAGGTCGCTTATGGTCTGTTGAAATCATTTCTCTTGCCAGTTTTGACTTTGCTCTTCCGGCCCAAGGTGCGAGGCCTTCGAAACGTACCTTCATCGGGACCTGTGATCATCGCTTCGAATCACCTTTCGTTCTCCGATTCGATTTTCATGCCGCTCGTCGTTCCGCGCAAAGTTACATTCCTGGCCAAGAGCGAGTACTTCACTTCACCTGGCCTGAAGGGTCTGGCAAAGAAATTGACCTTCATCGCCCTCGGACAAGTTGCCGTTGATCGAGCTGGTGGTTCACGGAGCGAGGCAGCTCTACTAACTGGACTCTCAGTTCTCGCTGAAGGTGGTTGTCTCGGAATATATCCCGAAGGAACTCGTTCGCCAGATGGCCGGCTTTATCGAGGAAGAACTGGAGTAGCTCGATTGGCGATGGAAAGTGGGGCACCGATTGTTCCTGTGGCTATGTTTAATACCGCCGATATCCAGCCAACGGGAAAAGTCCTGCCGAAGATCATGAGAGTAAAAATGACTTTTGGTGAACCCATGTACTTTCAAACTCCTGAGAAATCACAAGATCCTGAGGAGTTGAGAAAAGCAACAGATGCCATCATGAAGAAACTCCAAGAGATGTCGGGCCAGGAGTATGTTGACATTTACGCATCACAGGCAAAAGAGGCGATGGCAGAAGAGAAGCGACGCGCTAAGAAAGAGAGTGACGACGAAGAGTAGATTTACTCGGCGCCGAAGATCTCTCGTCGATTCGAAATAAATTTACAGGTTTCGCATCCGCTGTCACGAACAGGCGTAGGACCAGAAATCACTTCAATAAAATCTTGAAGACGTTCTTGGAGCCCTTCTGGGTTTCGAGTGATGGGAAACCACGAGCTATTCAGACCCAGCGAAAATCCGTCGTAGGGATCGCCGAGAGGTTTTTTTGGTGACCAGACGAGAAGTCCTATTACGGACACTTTTCGAGGTTCTCCTGAGACTGGGTTTTCAAGAGCATATGCATACGCTTCAAGTTGGGGTGCGTAGAAATCACTTTTGTCGTTGTCTTTTCCTTGGAATTTGCAATCGATAATTCCGTAGGTCCCATCCTCGAATTCCATCAGCAAGTCGTATTTTCCACGAATAGCGTAGGGAGAAGATTTCCCGTTGTAGGGGATGGGAATTGATTTCACCCAGCCGCCTCGATCAAGAACTCGTCCTTCCTTTATGTCGGGATGGAGTTGGGAGGAGATTGCTCCATTGACATGATTTTCCTGCATTGCAGATAGTTCCCCAACGAGCGGCATGAAGGATGGAGCTTTCACGCCATGGTTGTAGTTCAGCCATAGACAACGATGACAGCCATTCCAGGAGAAAGTGAGGTCGCTTGGGCTAATGAATTCGCGTGCTTTGCTCATGGTGTGATTCTGCCGTGAGCCACTGACATTTACCTTGATTACACCGCCGAGGCCAGCGTGAATATCCCCAGCGTGATCATGACCAACCCACCGATCTTGCGCATCGTTACAAGACGACCAGGCGAGGTTGCCATCCATTCGCGGACCGTGCCAGCGATCAAGCCCCACGATCCATCAGAGAAAAATGCCAAAATTGCAAACGTTGCTCCCATGAGCACGAGTTGTGAGGTAACGCTGGAAGAATCTCGATCCAAGAATTGCGGCAGAATCGCAGCAAAGAAAACCAAACCTTTTGGATTTAACGCACCAACCCAGAAACCATCGCGGGCGGAGCGGAAAGCCGATGGCTTACTTTCACCTTGATTGACCATATCTTCAGCATGAATTTTGGAATGTCGAATTGCATCTATACCGAGATAGATCAGATAAATGCCTCCAAGAACCTGAACGCCAATGAAGGCAGCTTCACTTCGTTGCAAGATTGGCCCAAGACCAAAGGCAACCATCAATGAAAGTGTGAAGGCACCCGTTACATTTCCCGCTGCTGTAGCAACAGCCGTTGCTCGGCCCCAAGCGATTGCTCGCGCAATAATGAAGAGAACGCTCGGTCCTGGAGCAAGGATGATGACCATTGCTGCAACGAGATATTCAGGATATCGAGCGGGAAAGTCCAGAGCCATAGCGAGAGTCTATTCGTAATGAAAGCACGAACGCCCAACCTGGTGGCTGGGCGTTCGTGGTTACTTATCTATTTATGCTGCGCTAGTTCCGCGTGACTTCGAGATTCCATGAAATACGCGATAACCAACAATGGCTACCACTGTTGCATTGATGATTCCATTAAATGTGAAGTCACCGCTGGTCCATGAAATATCTGCAATGCCGATGATGATTGCGGATGCAACAACGATCAAGTTAGTTGAATCAGCGAAATTCACTCGTGATTCAATCCAAATCTTGGCGCCAAGAATTCCGATCATGCCGAAGAGTGCGACCTGGGCGCCACCAAGAACGCCGCCAGGTATTGCGCTCAACACTGCACCGAACTTAGGCGATACGGATAGAACAATCGCTCCTAGAGCTGCAATCCAATATGCAGCCGTTGAATAGACTCGAGTTGCAGCCATAACGCCGATGTTCTCTGCGTATGTGGTTGTACCTGAACCTCCACCGGCTCCTGCAAGAGTTGTGGCAACGCCATCTGCGAAGAGAGCATTACCCATCTGGTCATCAAGGTCCTTGCCGGTCATATTTGATACCGCTTTAACGTGTCCTACGTTCTCGGCGATCAAGACAAGCACGACTGGGATGAAGAGAATGATGGCGCTAACTTTGAATTCTGGTGTCGTAAAGGTTGGAGCTGCAACCCACTTAGCCGCGCTGATTCCATCGGTATTTACATCACCCATGATGAATGCAACAACGTAGCCGACAACAACGCCAAGGAAAATCGAAATGCGTCCGATAAAGCCACGAGAAAACGCAGCGAAACCAGCGATTGCGAGAAGTGTGATAGTTCCAAGCAGCGGACCGCTTGCTAATCCGCCCTTTGCGGCGCCAGCTAGGTTAAAGCCAATAACCATGACGATGGTGCCCGTGACGACAGGCGGCAACATCCAGTTGATCCAACCCGTGCCAACAGCGCGTGCAATCAAGCCAACAAGTGCCAACATCACACCGGTAGCGACAACTCCACCGAGAGCCACAGCCATGCTGTCACTTTTCACTGAAGCTGCAATTGGAGCGAGGAATGCAAACGATGATCCGAGATAGCTCGGAACTTTGTTTTGAGTAATGATGAGGAAGAGCATCGTGCCTACGCCGGAGAAGAAAAGTGTGGTCGTAGGAGGTAATCCAGTCAGGATCGGCACTAAGAAAGTCGCGCCGAACATTGCTGCGATGTGCTGGAGGCCAACACCAATCGTGCGTGGCCAACTTAGCCGTTCATCTGTGGAAACGACCGCACCAGGTTCAATGCTGGTTCCGGTCCCGTGTAGCTTCCAAGAGAAGAGACTCATTTCAGAGGTCCTCATTTCTAGAGCGCCCTGTGTTTCTGTAGACGACAAGAGGGTGCGGGCAATCTCTAGAACACGAGGGTAGAACCGTCTCTGGCCTACTTCGGGGTATGACTCGCAGAAAACTGAGAATTCGATAACGAGTCCCACGCGGCCATGCGTGTTCCAGTTGCTCACGAGGGATATATCGGGTTTACTTCCTACTCGATATATCGAATCGATACATACCGAAAGTGAGCCAATCATGAGGTCCCGCGCTGAATCCTTGGAGTTTGCGCTCCTCGGCCTACTCGCACAGAACTCGCTTCATGGTTATGAACTGCGCAAGCGCCTGACTTCTATTTTCGGACCATTCCGCGCACTCTCTTTCTCAGTTCTCTATCCCCAACTTCGCCGAATGCTTGATGCAGGATTGATCGCCCAAGAGGAAGTTCCCAAAGGTGGCCGTTCAAAGCGAGTACGTATTGTGTACTCAATAACCAAGAAGGGCGAAGAGAAATTCGCCGAACTCACCGAGAGCGTGAGCCCTCAATCATGGGAAGACGACAATTTCGAAGTTCATGTTGCTTTTTTTAGTCCCACCTCAACTCGTAATCGATTAAGAATTCTTGAGGGGCGCCATCGTCGCCTCAAGGAGAAGGCCGAGATTCTTCGTGCCGACCTCGAACGGTCTGCAGTCGGCCTCGACAAATACCTCATCGAGTGGCGTCGCCATTCCCTTGAAACCGCAGAGCGAGAGATCGCTTGGCTCGAAGAAATGATCCAATCTGAAAGGAAGAGCTCGTGACCACATCACAAGAAATTCGCGTCGCCATCGTTGGAGTTGGTAACTGCGCGAACTCACTTATCCAAGGAGTTCATTACTACAAGGATGCTCCAATCGATCAAGAGATTCCAGGACTCATGAATGTTGTCGTGGGTGGATATCACGTACGCGACGTCAAGTTTGTAGCTGCGTTCGATGTCGACGCGAAGAAAGTTGGCCTCGATCTTATTGATGCAATGTGGGCGAGCGAGAACAACACCATCAAGTTTGCCGACGTTCCAAAATCTGGCATCACAGTTTTGCGTGGCGAGACTAGAGATGGACTTGGTCGCTATTACAAGGAAACAATCACTGAATCTTCGGCTGCGCCAGTCAATGTGGTCCAAGCGCTCAAGGATGCAAAGGTTGATGTCCTCGTCTGTTATTTGCCAGTCGGCTCAGAAGAAGCAGCAAAGTTCTATGCCCAATGCGCTCTTGATGCAGGATGTGCCTTCGTAAACGCACTTCCCGTCTTTATCGCCACAAATCAAGAATGGGCAGATAAGTTCACCAAAGCGGGACTTCCGATCATTGGTGATGACATCAAGTCTCAAGTCGGCGCAACAATCACGCACCGAATCCTTACCAAGCTTTTCCAGGATCGCGGCGTCAAAGTTGAGCGCACCTACCAGCTCAATGTTGGTGGAAACATGGACTTCAAGAACATGTTGGAGCGCGATCGCCTTGAATCCAAGAAAATTTCTAAAACTCAGTCGGTAACCTCGCAGCTCGATTACGACATGGGCGCCGGCAATGTTCATATTGGCCCATCCGATTATGTTGAATGGCTCGATGATCGCAAGTGGGCATTCGTTCGCTTGGAAGGTCGCGCATTCGGCGATGTGCCACTCAACATCGAATACAAATTAGAGGTTTGGGATTCGCCAAATTCTGCAGGCGTCATCATTGATGCAGTCCGATGCGCGAAGTTGGCTCTTGATCGCAAGATTGGCGGGCCACTTCTTTCACCATCGAGTTACTTCATGAAGTCGCCACCAGAGCAGTATTCTGATGAGGAAGCATTAAATCGAACTCGTGAGTTCATCGATAACAAGCGCGAACGATAAACCTTAGTGTTACTGGACCCCTGACAGATCTGTCGGGGGTCCTCTTATTGCACCGATAGTATTAGGACGTGGATGAAGTCCTATCAACTATCGACGGTTCAATACTCACCCTCACGCTCAATCGTCCCGAGAAACAAAATGCGATTACTCGAGACATGTACCAGTTCATGGCTGACCAATTGCGTGAAGCGAACGGCGACTTTGGTGTTCGTGCAGCAGTAATCACTCACGAAGGTCCGCACTTCACAGCAGGCAACGATCTCTATGACTTCCTCAATGCTCCGCCGCTGGAACCTGGTTCACCTGTTATGCAATTTCTTGAACAGATTCATACTTTTTCAAAGCCTTTGTTGGCGGCAGTCTCGGGCAACGCTGTCGGAATCGGAACTACGATGCTGATGCACTGCGACATTGTCGTGGCTTCGCCCACAACTAAATTTTCTATGCCATTTGTAAATCTTGGACTCGTTCCCGAAGCTGGCTCAAGCATTCTCTTTCCGCGACTTGCTGGGTACCAGCGCGCATCGCAAATCTTCTTAACTGGAGAAGCATTTAACTGCGATTACGCTCGAGAAGTTGGACTCATTGCAGAAGTTCACGAAAACCCAAAGGCTCGAATTGGCGAATTTGCGGCCAAGGTTGCGGCTCAGCCGCCAAATGCTGTGATTCAAACAAAAGCGCTTCTCAAAAGCGAGATGCATGACAAAGTCTCAGCCGTGATGATCGCAGAAGGCGAACTTTTCCAGATGGCCTTGCAATCAGATGAAGCACGAGAAGCCTTTATGAACTTCCTATCGAAGAAAGGAAAATAAATGTCACTCGCAGGTAAGAGAATTTTCATCACTGGGGGATCGCGGGGGATTGGTCTAGCTATTGCGCTCCGCGCAGCGCAAGATGGTGCACACATCGCAATCGCCGCGAAGACAACCGACCCACATCCCAAGCTTCCTGGCACCATTTTTTCGGCAGCAAAGGAGATCGAGGCAGCAGGTGGTAAAGCTCTACCTCTGCAGTGCGATCTCCGTGATGAGAATC
>JBJTHB010000076.1:0-6584 GCA_046094245.1 Actinomycetota bacterium | reverse complement strand
CTACAACATGAAGATGGGCATTCCCAACTCTTAGCTTCCACAAATCCTGCTGTTGTTGCATATGACCCGGCTTACGCATTCGAAGTTGGACATATCGTGCGCGATGGTTTGAAGCGTATGTATGGAGAAAATAGCGAGAACATTTTCTACTACCTCACCGTCTACAACGAGCCGTACGTCCAGCCAGAAGAGCCAGCAAACCTTGATGTAGAGGGCTTATTGAAGGGTGTTTACCTTTACTCCAAGAGCGCAAAGTCAGGACGGAAGAAACGTCGGGCAAACATCTTGGCTTCAGGCGTTGCGCTCAACTGGGCGCTTAAGGCACAGAAACTTCTCGCTGAGGACTGGAAAGTTCAAGCCAATGTTTGGAGCGTTACTTCGTGGAATGAACTGCGTCGCAACGGGCTTGAAGTAGATCGCCATAATTTGTTACACCCAACTTCCAAGAAGAAGGCTTACCTCACCGAGAAACTTGAAGGCTTTGATGGCAGCGTCCTCGCGGTCAGCGATTTCATGCGCACCGTCCAAGATCAGATTGCACCATGGATTCCTCAACCATTCACATCGCTCGGTACAGATGGATTCGGACTTTCTGATACTCGTGGCGCGCTACGTCGTCATTTCAAAGTTGATGCGGAATCTATTGTTGTTGGAGTTCTTGCTCAACTCGCAAAAGAAGGAAAGATTTCCGCAAAGGTCGTGAAGGAAGCTATTGAGAAGTACCAACTCACAAGCGTTACTGCAGCTGATCCTGGGAACACTGAAGGAACTGGATGATCGGTCGCTTTCCGATCCTGGATATCTCCCCCGTTACACACTTCGGTGGAGAATTGATTGGTGCGAAAGCGATTCCTAATGAAGAGATTCCCGTCCAAGCGACAATCATCCGCGAAGGGCACGAGAGTTTTGAAGCGTATGTAATCCTTATTGATTCTCGTGGAAAAGAAGTCTCACGAGTGTCAATGCGCGAGATTTGGCCCAAGAGCAACCGTTATGAAGGGCGAATCCGGCCGACCTCCCAAGGTTTGTGGAGTTTCTACATTGAAGTGAGTGCAGAAAATCCTGGCGATTTCAAGAAAACTCTTTCAAGTGCATCGGAGAGATTTCCAATTAATGTGGAGTGCGAGCGAGCTCTCGTTGGAAGTTGGTACGAGTTTTTTCCGCGTAGCGAGGGCGCGGTCAAAAACCCAGATGGATCAATCACAAGTGGAACTTTCAAGACTGCAGCTCAACGTATTCCCGCAGTAGCGGAGATGGGTTTCGACGTCCTCTATCTGCCACCGATTCATCCCATAGGACATTCACATCGCAAAGGAAAAAATAACTCTCTCGAAGCAAAGTCGAACGATCCTGGCGTTCCTTGGGGTATCGGAAACGCTGATGGTGGTCATGACGCAATTAATCCTGAACTAGGGAGCATGAAGGACTTTGAAGATTTTCTCAAAGTCGCGAGAAAGAACAAGATTGATGTAGCGCTCGATCTCGCGTTGCAGTGTTCACCAGATCATCCTTGGGTAAAGAGCAATCCTGAATGGTTTACGAAGCGCCCCGACGGAACTATCGCTTATGCCGAAAATCCACCAAAGAAGTATCAAGACATCTATCCGATCAATTTCGATAATGATTATCCCGGACTCTTTAAAGAGATCCTAAGGATTGTCACTTTCTGGATTGACAAGGGTGTTTCCATCTTCCGCGTTGACAATCCACATACAAAGCCGGTTCATTTCTGGCAAGAACTCATTGCTGCCGTGAATACTAAACATCCAGAGGTAGTTTTCTTATCTGAAGCTTTTACCAACCCACCAATGATGCATGCACTGGGTAAGGCAGGTTTCCAACAGTCGTATACATATTTCACGTGGCGAGTAGCAAAACACGAACTTGAAGAATACGGCCGAGAGGTCGCTCATGGAACTTCAGCGTTTTTCCGTCCAAATTTTTGGGTCAACACCCCAGATATTCTGCCTTTCCACCTTCACAACGGTAACCCTGCGGTCTTCGCTCTTCGCGCAGTCCTTGCGGCCACGATGACTCCATCATGGGGAATGTATGCGGGTTATGAACTCTATGAACATATCCCCGTCGCAGAAGGAAAAGAGGAATATCGCGATAGTGAGAAGTACGAGATAAAAGTGCGCAATTGGAATGGTGCTGCGAAGAAAGGCCTTACTTTGGCTCCATTCATTTCCCAGCTCAACAAGATCCGTCGCGACAACATCGCTTTGCAAAGATTGCGCAATATTCACTTTCATCGCACCGATTCTGACCAGATCATCGCTTACTCCAAGATAGAAGGTGACAATCTCATTCTCGTCGTGGTGAATCTTGATGGATTCCACGCTCACGAGACCACGATTCATTGGGATATGTGGGCTCTTGGTTTCGAAAGCGATGACTTCCAAGTCACTGATCTACTCGATAACTCGCTCTACAACTGGAACCGTGAGACTTTCGTCCGTCTAGATCCCGCCCGTCCTCATGGGAAAGTCGCTCATATCGCTCGAGTCCGAGTTAAGTAAAGTTCGCATATGCGCGACTTCCTGACCCGAGTTTTTGGGAAGCGAGAAAAGTTTCAATCACCACCAGCTGGCTATCTCAATCCGCATTCAACTCTTGGTGAATTAGATATGTATCTCATCACCGAAGGTCGTCATGAGAAGTTATGGGAAGTGCTGGGGGCGCATGTAAAACGTGATGCTCATGGAGAGTTAATTGGGACAGCATTCGCAGTATGGGCGCCCAATGCTCGCAATGTTAGTTTGATTTGCGACAGCAATTTTTGGGATAAGAAAACGAATCCCATGATTCCGCTCGGCTCCAATGGATTGTGGGAGATATTCATTCCCGATATTGGACCAGGTACAAAATACAAATTTGCCATTGAAGGGCGAGATGGTCGATGGGTCGATCACGCTGATCCCCTTGCGCGACAGACCGAAGTCCCTCCCCACACAGCCTCCATCGTCAACGAAAGTTCATACGTATGGAGTGATGATGAATGGATGACTCAACGCGCGATGTACCAACCATGGAAATCGCCAGTGGCGGTCTATGAAGTACATCTAGGTTCATGGAAGCCAGGCCTGAGTTATCGTGAACTCGCAATAGAGCTGGGTAACTATGTTCTTGCACAAGGTTTTACTCACGTTGAATTCCTCCCCGTTACTGAGCATCCCTACAGTCCATCGTGGGGATATCAAGTCACCTCTTATTTCGCACCAACATCGCGCTTCGGCTCACCTGATGATTTCCGTTATCTCGTGGATGAACTCCACAAAAAAGGCATTGGAGTTTTGCTTGATTGGGTCCCTGCTCACTTTCCCAAAGATGAATGGGCGCTAGCTCGATTTGATGGAACAGCTCTCTATGAACATGAAGATCCACGACTGGGAGAGCATCCCGATTGGGGAACGCTCATATTCAATTTCGGGCGGAACGAAGTACGCAACTTCCTCGTTACAAGTGCGCTGTATTGGCTCGAGGAGTTTCATATCGATGGTCTCCGCGTTGATGCAGTCGCATCTATGCTCTATCTCGATTACTCACGTAAAGAAGGTGAGTGGCTACCGAATGAGCATGGTGGACGTGAGAATTTGGCGGCCGTCCGATTCCTTCAAGAGGCAACCGCAACTGCATACAAGCGATATCCCGGAATCATGATGATTGCTGAAGAGTCAACGGCGTGGGGCGGTGTCACAAAGCCCACAACCGACAATGGACTCGGTTTTGGATTCAAGTGGAACATGGGATGGATGCACGACACTCTGCAATATCTCCACCACGAACCCGTTCATCGCGTGTATCACCATAACGAAATTACTTTCTCCATTCTCTACGCATGGAGCGAGAACTTCTTATTGCCGCTCTCTCACGATGAAGTAGTCCATGGCAAGGGCGCTCTCGTCAATAAATTTCCGGGCGATCGTTGGCAGAAACTTGCAACGTTGCGCGCGCTCTATGGATTTATGTGGGCTCATCCTGGAAAGAAATTGCTCTTTATGGGATGTGAATTTGCCCAAAATGATGAATGGCGTGAGTCTCAATCACTCGATTGGCATCTCACTCAATACGGCGAACATAGCGGAGTTCAGAATCTCATTGCAGAGATAAATGAGCGCTACAAAATCAATCCCGCGCTATGGCAGAAGGATGTCTTGGCTGATGGTTTCCAATGGCTCGTAGGTGACGATGGAGCAGGAAATACGCTTGCTTTCACACGTTGGTCTGAAGATGGAGAACCTTTACTGTCGATTACGAATTTCTCTCCTGTCCCCCACGAAAACTATCGCTTGCCCTTACCCGCACCAGGAACATGGACGGAAGTGCTCAATACAGATGAGTTGAAATTTGGTGGCTCAGGTGTTGTGAACAAGCCACTTGTAAGCACTCACGAAGCGCATAAAGGTTTTGAGCATTCTGTGGTGATGCGTGTGCCACCTTTGGCAACTGTTTGGCTCAAACGCAACTAATCATTTATGGCGAGGCTGAGAAGCTGCAGCCACAAAGAAGACGACAAGAATCAACATCACGCCCGGGATGGTCATCGCTACAGGCAATGACACTGCTCCCGCAACTACAGAAATCACAGCACGACCTGCAAAAGTAAGTACCTGATTTAGCGCACCAAGTTCGGCAACGGCTACTCCGCCAGGTTTATCTGATCGAGCGCTGGCATACCCAAAGAAGAGCGGGCCAATAAAGGAAATACCGATGCCAGCTAGGAAGAAGCCAAGACAGAATATTGAGAATCCGAGGACGAGATTGCTCTCTTTGAGTTGGAGGCTTAAACCTAAGGAAGTCAGGAAAATTGTTCCGCCCATGACTGCAAATGGTTGAACTATCTCTTTATCACTTCGGTCACCTTTAAATCGCTCGAAACTCAATCGACCGATAATCATTGCTCCCATAAAGAGGAAGTAGGGAACTACCGCAATCGATTTGCTTACTCCGAATTCCTGCCGAGCCATGATGGTCGCCCAGTCTCCAACCGAAACTTCAAGCATGAGCGCACAAAGGAAGCCAATACTCACAACCCAATCAACGCTAAATGACTTTATCATTCGAGTGAAGGTAACTACTTCATCAGCTTCTGTTACTTCATTACCTTGGAGTAATAGCGGCTTCATTCGAGCAAATGTTCGCAACTTCAAGAGATATACGATGATGATCAAAGGCAAGATATGCCAGTTCAATGAAACACTATTGGAAATGAGAAGGGCGATAAAGGCGGTTGAAACTGCGCCTGCACTCCACAATCCATGGAGCATCGGAATGATCTGAGTACCGCTTTCAGATTGGCGATGGAGCGCTTGGGCATTGATGGCGATGTGATACGACGCCCATGAAAAACCTAAAATGATATTGACGATGAGATAAATGATGGGGTTGTGAATCTCGATGAGTAATCCAAGTGTGAAATATGTGAAGGTTGAACTCACTATCAAGATTTTGTAGACGCCAAGCCTGTGAACAATGTGTCCCATGGTCATCTGAGCTGCAAATGCCCCAATTGAGCCTGAACTCATGAGAAATCCAAAATAAGTAGTGGAGATGTTCAGGTTTGCTTTGATATCCGGAAAACGCGGTGCCAGGCACATGATTCCTAGACCGAACAGGAAGAAGAGTGATTGCAATCCCCGTCTCTCAGCTTGATCTATCGGTCGATTCAAAAGAGCGCGCTCGCTAACTCGGTACGTGCTCGGATCAAATTTGGATCCGAGGGGTCCACTAATTGGAATAACAACAATAGATGTTCCTTGGCTTGCTTCTGCTCATCTCCGGAAGAGTTTCGGATAAATGTGATGAGACGCTCAAATGCCCGCTTCTGTAAACCTTGGGCAATCTCGATGTCAGCTGCCATGAGTTGTCGCGTTATATCCGCAGGATTTGAATCGGCCTCTTCAATAGTTTTTGCTGGATTGAGACCAGCAATACGAATCATCAACTCACATTGTGCTAGCCCGATTTTTGCCAGCGCTTCATCGGGTTTTCTCTGGAGCCAGTTTCGATAAGCCATCGCCGCACCAGAGTAATCACCGCTCTCCAAGGCGCTCATTGCTGCAGCCTCTTCTGGCTCCATGGGAGCTTCTTTTACTTCGGGAACTTCGACATTAAGTCCACGCTCTTTTGCTACTTCAAAAAGTTTGGCAATCACAAGGGAAATTTGTTCGCGAGGATAAACTCGATCAAAGAGAGCTAGTGGTTGTTCGTCAACAAATGCCAATGCCATTGGTACTGATTGAATCTGAAGTGCTTGCGCGAGTTGTGGTTGGGTATCCGCATTAATTGCACCGAATGCCCAACTTTCTCCATCAGCTTGACTCATCGAAAACATGAGATCTCGCAAGTCGACTGAAGACTTACTACGTGGTGAATAAGCCAAGAGCACTACAGGCTTTTCTTTTGAAGTAGTAACAAATGACGCCATAAAGTTCTCGACTGTTGCTTCAGGAACGCTAGAAGTTTGAGTTGTATCGACCTTAGGTTTTGTTAGCGAGCTCAAGTCGAATGCTCGTCCCATGTTTTGTGGCAGTGGAGGAAGACTCATGACGTGATTCTCTCAAAGAGTCGGGGCACCGGAG
>JBJTHB010000075.1:0-2204 GCA_046094245.1 Actinomycetota bacterium | reverse complement strand
CTTTATCAGATTCTCTCTCGGGAAAATATCGAAACTTTCAACGAGGTTTATTCCAATTACAAAGGCAAGAAGAAGGTAGTGGTGACCTGTCCTCATTGCTTCACAACGATTGGGCGCGACTACAAACAACAAGGTTTTGAGTTAGAGATGGTCCACCACACCCAATTACTCAATACTTTAGTTAAAGAAGGTCGATTGAAGCCGATTGCTAAACAATCAAAGAAATTGACCTATCACGATCCTTGTTATCTTGGTCGTCATAACCAGATCTATGAAGCGCCTCGTGAACTTTTGGAATCAACTGGAGTTGATCTTGTTGAAATGCCACGTAACAAAGAACGTTCGTTCTGTTGTGGCGCAGGCGGCGGACGAATGTGGATGGAAGAGAAACTCGGAACTCGTATCAATCTCAACCGAGTTGACGAGGCGATTGCAACCGGTGCTGAAGAAGCCGCTGTCGGTTGCCCGTTCTGCCGAGTGATGGTCAGTGATGGAGCTAAAGGGCGCGAATCAGATGTTGAGGTGATTGATGTGGCGCAAGCGCTACTTCGATCGGTTAAGAGCGGTGGTAATCAAAGTTCCACCAATCAACCCGCCTAGATGACCGCGCCAATCCACTCCGCCTAATACAAAACCAATCGCAAAGTTCAATCCCACAATCACCAAAATCGAACGCCACTCAACTCCTGCGCGCCTTCCAATCAAAGCAAGTGCGCCAAATAATCCAAAGATCATTCCGGAAGCCCCGATTGAATAGACGTAAGCTGGATTGAAATACACCGAAAGTAATGATCCGGATAGCAGTGAAACCAAGATAATCAGTGCGTATTTCGTCTTTCCGAAATAACTTTCAACGATTGTGCCAAGAGCGTGTAGTGCATAGAGATTGAAGGCTAAATGCCACAAACCGCCGTGCAATAGCGCCACAGTTATTAAGCGGTAGTACTGGCCGCTTTCGACATACGCGCGATTGAGAAGAAGATTCTCTTCATATCCCGAAATCGAAATTTGCAGCAAATACGAAGCTGCGATGATGAATACGAGTGAACCCGTAAGGGTACGACGCATCAAATTAGGATAGCGAAACGGAATTGATCTTGACTGCTTGGACTGGACGATCAGCCCCGCCAGTCTTCACTTCTGAGATCGCTTGTACAACTTTCTGTGAGGCTTCATCTTTCACTTCACCAAATATTGTGTGTTTGCGGTTGAGCCATGAAGTTTCAGCAACGGTGATGAAAAATTGTGAACCATTTGTTCCAGGACCGGCGTTAGCCATCGCTAACAGGTATGGCTTGCTGAAAGTTAGTTCAGGGTGAAATTCATCTGCAAAGCGATATCCCGGTCCGCCGGTTCCGGTTCCGAGTGGATCTCCACCTTGGATCATGAATCCTTTGATGACGCGATGAAAAACAGTTCCGTCATACAACGGTTGGTTTGTTTTCTCCCCAGTGCTGGGGTTTACCCATTCGCGCATTCCAGCTGCAAGTTCAACAAAGTTAGCAACAGTCTTTGGCGCATGGTTAGGAAATAACTCAATGACAATATCGCCCATTGATGTATGAAGTGTTGCGCGTGAAATCGGTGGCATATTTGTCATGTCTTAGCTCCTAGTGATCTGAATCAAGAGGGTGAGAATATCGCCCCACTCCTGTCTCAGGATACATTTAGTAAGTGCGTCGAACGAACATGTTGATTTTTGCCGCGGAACTTTCGCTCACCTACAACATCATTCTGCTTCTCTCTGTCACTATGAATTATGACTGGGTGAGAACTCGAGCGGCTGGCGGTGGGTTTGATTCTTTTCCAACAAGTATTCGAATTGCATATTTCTTCATGGCGGCTTTTATGGGCGCTTTGATGTTCTGGTTGTGGGATAAAAGAAATGGAATTAACACAATTCGTGGATATCGTTTCGCCACAACGCTTGCAGTGTTGTTCTCGATAAGTACTGTGATGCAACTGATTTCTCGATCGAGTGATGAACGGTGGAATGCAATACCTGCAGCGATACTGGCGATTACTTTTTGGGTGTTACGCAACAAAAAAGATTAAAGACAATCTTGTGGAGACTAGGGGAATCGAACCCCTAACCCCCTGCTTGCAAAGCAGGTGCTCTACCAATTGAGCTAAGTCCCCATATCGCAGCTATCGAGAGCGTCGATATGGTGGGCCTAAGTGGACTTGAACCACTGACCTCTTCC
>JBJTHB010000074.1:0-3004 GCA_046094245.1 Actinomycetota bacterium | reverse complement strand
TCGTTCTTACGCATTCACACGTTCATACATGGTTGAGTGATTCTTGAGGCTTACAACGCGAGCTTTGCGGTCAATCCACCACTGATTTTTGGGATTGCTTCCAGGAAGAGAGGCCTGAAATACCTTCCAGTCGCCAATGCGAACTTCGACTGCAATAGGTAAATTTCTTTCCTTGCCAATCGACACAGCGATCTCGCCAATCTCAATCGCATCGCTATTCGTGAGCGAGGGTACTTGTAGCGCCGTCTCTTCTCTTAGAAGTTGTGCCGAGCTAAATCCACCTGTAGTCATCTATTCGCCAAACGGAACAAAAATACAGAACGCGTTTCCTTGTGGATCCTGCAAAATTCTCCATTCAAACCCCATATCGAGTTTCGTCCTTGCTTGAACCGATCCGCCAAGTCGAAGAACTTCACCTTCCCAATGATCCAGGTCATCTACCGCAATATCTATGTGAATTTCACTTTCGGAATGATGCTTCTTGGCCACTCTCTGAAACCCAAGTTTGATTCCATTTTCTTCTTGTGGAAAAAGCCAGATATGTTCGGTTTTTTCATTATGTGGATGTGCCTCCACTTGCAACAAACTGCTCCAAAACTTCACAAGTTCCTCTGGATATTCACTATTGAACATCACCGTTGTGATCCGTAAACGTGGTTTATTCATTCTTTTCCTATGCCGTTAGCGTGCCAGTTGATAGCAGAATCAAAATCAACGTTCCGAGTGCAACCCGATACACCACGAATGGCATGAAGCTCCTCGTTTGAACGAACTTCATTAACCATGCAATCACAATATAACCGACAATAAACGCTGTAAAAGTCGCTGCTAACGTTTCAGAGATTGAAAAAACATTTGTTGACTCAGAGAACGAGTTTAATAATTCGTAAGCTCCACTACCCAAGACTGCAGGAATGGCAAGCAAGAATGAGTAGCGCAGAGCGTCCTCTCTTCGATAACCAAGTAGGCGACCCATTGCAATCGTTGCACCAGACCTAGAGACGCCAGGTACTAAAGCTAAGGATTGGGCAAAGCCGTACCAGAGACCATCGGATGCCCCAAGATCTTCTAACTTTTTCTCATTCCGTCCTTTGTAATCTAGGAAACCAAGAATCACTCCAAAAAGTATGAGGGTTGCGGCAATAAGCCAGAGCGATCGAAAATTGCTGCGTATAAATTCCTGCCCAAAATATCCAAGGATGAAAATAGGAATAGAACCTAAAACTATCAGCCATCTGAGTTTGCCAGATCTAATAATTTGCTTAATTTGATTGTAGAAAAAGAGGAGAACTGCAATTTCGGTACCAATCTGCATGATTGCAGTAAATGTGGCGCCTGGATCTTCAGCCGAGGGTAAGAACTCCCCGAGAATTCGGATATGCGCGCTCGAGGAAATCGGCAGAAATTCAGTGAGGCCCTGAACTATGCCGAGAAAAATTGCTTCCAGCATTCATTTAGCTTTCTAGTAGTCCACGACGGCGAAGCAGAGGTTGGATGTCCGCATCGCGTCCTCTGAAATCACGGAACATCTGCATGGAGTCGACGGAGCCGCCTCGGCTTAATAGCGACTTTCTAAAGTGATCGCCATTTTCGCGGGTTAGACCGCCATTGTCTTTGAACCATTCAACGGTGTCAGCATCGAGAACCTCGCTCCATATATAACCGTAATAACCGGAGGAATATCCGCCGGCAAAGATATGTGAGAAATAGGTGGATCGATATCGGGTAGGGACTGGGTGATAATCAAGTCCATAATCTCGAATTGCTTTTGCCTCAAATTCTTCGACGGAGGTAATTCCATCAATTGATTCAAGTGAATGCCATGCGAGATCCAGAACTGCTGCGGCCATATAGCTCGAGGTTGCATGCCCCTCGTTAAATGTTGCTGACTCATTGAGCTTATCTACCCAGGCCTGGGGAAGCCGCTCCCCTGTTTCGTAATGTCGAGCATAGTTATCCAAAACCTCGGGCCACAGAATCCACATTTCATTGACTTGAGATGGGAATTCTACGAAATCGCGCTGAACCGCTGTGCCCGATACCCGTGGATACTTCACTTGCGAGAGCAAACCGTGAATAGCATGTCCAAATTCGTGGAACAACGTCGTTGTCTCTTCATACGTTAACAATGTCGGCTCGCCTTGAGGCGGCTTAGGGATATTTAGGTTATTGACTACAACTGGTTTCTGATCAAGCAACAAACTCTGTTTGACCAACGAATTCATCCAGGCTCCGCCGCGTTTCGAATCGCGGGTGTAGAAATCACCGATGTAAAGACCGATTGCTGAACCGTCTTCATTAAATACTTCGAAGACGCGGGCTTCGGGGTGATATGCCTGAAGGTCTGGGCGCTCTTTGAATTGCATCCCAAAAAGCTTTCCGGCCGCAAAGAAGACTCCATCATGAAGGACGCGATTGAGTTCGAAAAAAGGCTTCATCAACGAGGTATCGAGGTTGTACTTTTCTGCACGAACTTTTTCGGTGTAGTAATCCCAATCCCAGCTCGCTAAATCATGTGAGCCATTTCGATTGATGACAACTTGAATATCTGCTCCCTCTTTTCGAGCGTTGGCGGCTGCAGCGGGGGCGATCTTTCCCAGCATCGAATGCACATTCTCACGATTTCCCGCTGTTTGCTGACTGAGAACATAGTCAGCATGGCACTTCAAACCAAAAAGTTTGGCTCGTTCAGTTCTGAGTTCCACCATCCGCACGAGAGTTTTCCGGGTGTCATAATCATTAGAACGCGCTCCCTTCATAAGCGAGTTCTTCATCACTTTCGAACGAAGATCACGATTTTTCAACGAGCGCAGAAGCGGATGGCCAGTGAAATTAACCATTCCAATCATCCACGAGTCTTTCCTGCCACGAGCTTCTGCAGCTGCCTTGCATGCCGCAATTTGATTTGGGGACAGTCCTTCAAGCTCTCTAATGTCGTCCACGAAGATCGCTAAGTCATTTGTGTCCGTCAAAAGATTCTTTGCGAAAGAAGTTTGGAGAGATG
>JBJTHB010000073.1:0-5169 GCA_046094245.1 Actinomycetota bacterium | reverse complement strand
CGCGGTTGCTGTTGTGCTTTCACTTGTTGCGTATGTGAATATGGAAGCGCGATCAGTCACATTGGGATTGGCTCTCGCTTTTACCGCTAGTTATTGGTGCGGAATCATCGTGACGTACTTTTTATTGAAGAGATTTACTGGCGCGCTCAAGATCGCCGCTATTGCACTCTTCTATCTCAAGGTTATGTTGGCTGCTGCGAGCGCTGTGGTCTGCGTCGCTTTTGTTGCTGACCGATTAGCTTTAGTGGGGAATTTTGCTGACCTGATTGGCGTTTTGATTGCTACCTCTCTGATCTACATCCTTGTGGCTCGCGCCATGAGAATCGAAGAAGTGGGCCAGACGATCAAAGTTCTACTACGAAGGTAAGGTGCGCTCGTGAGCGTTGATTACTCGAAAATCCATGAAGTAGTGATTGTTGGTTCCGGTCCTGCTGGTTACACCGCAGGTGTTTACGCTGCGCGCGCCCAACTCGCACCAGTTTTGTATGAAGGTTCCGTGACTGCCGGTGGTGCGTTGATGAACACCACTGAAGTCGAAAACTTCCCAGGATT
Organism: Actinomycetota bacterium; assembly: GCA_046094245.1. GTDB lineage: Bacteria > Actinomycetota > Actinomycetes > Nanopelagicales > Nanopelagicaceae > MAG-120802. The sequence continues at coordinate 4,617 of JBJTHB010000073.1, read as the reverse complement.
TGAACACGGCATCATGGGTCCAGATTTGATGGATCAGATGCGTAAACAAGCCCTTCGTTTCGGAGCTCAATTAGTAACTGATGACATCACTGAGATGAAACTTGATGGCGATGTAAAGACTCTGGTTGATGGTTCTGGAAATACTATTCGCGCCCGCTCAGTCATTCTTGCAATGGGATCGGCATATAAAGAGATTGGTTTGACGAACGAGAAGCGACTTTCAGGTCGTGGCGTTTCCTGGTGTGCAACATGTGATGGTTTCTTCTTTCGGGACCAAGTGATTGCCGTCGTCGGTGGTGGAGATTCAGCGATGGAAGAAGCGAATTTCTTAACGAAGTTTGCTAGTAAAGTGGTGTTGATTCATCGCCGCGACACATTGCGTGCTTCAAAGATTATGGCAGAACGTGCAAAAGCAAACCCTAAGATCAAATTCCTTTTTAACACCGAAGTAATAGATGTTCTTGGTGAAGATAAAGTCACTGCGCTGAAACTTCGTAATACTGTTGACGGTAATGAATCGGTCCGTGATTTCACTGGACTCTTTGTTGCAATCGGACACTTACCTCGCAGCGAACTTGTGGTTGGACAGATCACCACCAATAGCGAGGGATATGTGGAAGTAGAAGGCCGCTCGACGCGTACCAATATTGCTGGGGTATTCGCGTGTGGTGATCTCGTCGACCACACTTACCGCCAGGCAATCACCGCTGCTGGCTCGGGATGCCAAGCAGCCCTGGATGCTGAGAGATTTTTACAAGGTCACTAGAGTTCGCGATACGAATAGAGGAGAAAAGATGGCAACCGAAAAAGTAACTGCAGCTAATTTTGCTGATGTCGTGCTCAAGAGCAGCACTCCAGTATTGGTCGATTTCTGGGCAGAATGGTGTGGTCCTTGCCGTGCAGTCGGCCCCATCTTGGAGGAGATCTCTAATGAGCATGGCGAGAAGATCAAAATCGTGAAGCTCAATACTGATGAAGAGGGCTCCATCGCGATGAAGTATGGAATCAACTCCATCCCAACAATGAACGTTTTCGTCGGTGGCCAGGTCGTTAAGAGTATCGTTGGCGCACGTCCGAAGCCTGCGCTTCTCAAAGAACTATCTGAGTACATCAACTAACCATGATTAAGCCCGGCGATCGCGGGGATGTTGTAACAGCAGTTACCAACACCTTGCATCGCCTTGGGTTGATTGCTTCACCAACTGACACTTTCACTGAGGAAGTTTCGAGCGCAGTCCGCGCATTCCAACAAGAGCGTGGCCTTCGCGTTACTGGCGAGATTGATCTTGGAACACACGCTGCGATCGAAGAAGCGCGTTGGAAATTAGGTGATCGCTCCCTCAAAGTTGATTCACCGATGATGCGCGGTGATGATGTTGCGACGTTACAGAGTCGGTTGATTGAAATGGGATTTAATCCTGGTCGCGTTGATGGAATTTATGGCAACGTCACCGAAAATGCAGTTAAAGAATTTCAAAAATCAGTTGGGGTAAAAGTAGATGGAATCTGCGGCCCAGGAACCGTAATTTCTCTGATGCGTTTGATGCGCACTGTCACTGGCGGAGCTCCCACTCAGTTACGTGATCAAGCAGTCCGAGAAAAACGGGGACCAGCTCTTGCAGATAAAGTGATTGTTCTCGATCCAAGTTCTCGAAGCGATATTGCTGAGATTGTTTATGACATCGCCCAGAAAATCGAAGGTCGTTTGATTGCACTTGGGGTTTCGGTTTTCTTAAGTCGGAGCGCTACATCAACACCGAGCGAAGCAGAACGAATTTCGCTGGCGAATTCGACTGAAGCCGACCTGGTTATCTCTTTAAGTATCGACAAGTACAAGAATGACAAGGCTGAGGGAATCTCCACTTATTTCTATGGCAGCGAATTACATGGAATACATTCGATTGTGGGCGAGCGATTTGCCACTGTCGTCCAACGAGAGTTAGTAGCGCGCACCGATCTACTTAATGCACGTACCCACTCTAAAACGTGGGATTTATTGCGGTTAACAAAAGCTCCCGCAGTTCGATTAGAGCTTGGCTACATCACGAATCGTAAGGATGCTTCACGTCTGGCAGATTCTCACTTTAGAGATGTGATTGCAGAAGGGTTAGTGGTTGCAATCCAACGTTTATATCTATCAGCTGAGGAAGATGCGAAGACAGGAACACTTCGGATTGAAGATTTGCGGCGTGCTGGGATTCGCCGGTAATAATCTGCGCCGCGCGACGTAATTCGTGTGGCAGAATTACACAATGACAACGCCGGGTACTTCTGACAGCGTCGATCGCTATCGCACCCACGCGCCAGAGAATCTGCAAGAGCGTTTTGCTCATCGCGCCGCTCATATGAAACCCAGCGAGATTCGCTCACTCTTTGCTGTTGCTTCCCGTCCAGAGATCGTTTCTCTTGCTGGTGGCATGCCAAATCTCACCGCAATTCCTATGGAGACGATGTCGGAAATTGTCGAGAAATTAGTGCGCGACCATGGCATGGAAGCTCTGCAATACGGTAGCGGCCAAGGACATCCACGTTTGCGCGAACAGATCTGTGATGTGATGGCGCTTGAAGGAATTCGTGCCAATCCTGATGATGTTCTTGTAACTACTGGTTCACAACAAGCGTTAGATTTGATTTCTCGTATCTTTATTGATCCAGGTGATGTCGTATTAGTAGAAGCGCCTTCGTATGTCGGTGCGCTCGGCACTTTCTCCCAATATGAAGCTGATGTTGTGCATGTTGAAATGGATAATGATGGCCTGGTTCCTGATGCGCTCCGTGATGCAATCAAGACTCTGCGCTACCAAGGTCGAAGAATTAAGTTCCTGTATTTGATTCCTAATTACCAAAATCCGGCTGGTGTATTGCTCCCAGCAGATCGCCGCACTGAGATCCTTGATATCTGCCGCGAAGAGAAGATCTTTATTGTTGAAGATAATCCTTATGGCCTCCTAGGTTTTGATCGCCCTTCACCTAACGCGATGCGCGCGCAAGACTCTGAAAATGTCATCTACCTCGGCTCGTTCTCGAAGACGATCGTCCCCGGCTTCCGCATCGGATGGGCTCTCGTTCCACAAGCGCTCCGTGAGAAGTTAGTGATCGCCTCAGAATCGTCGATCTTGTGCCCCTCGAACTTCTCCCAGATGGCGATTTCTAGCTATCTCGCCCACCAACCATGGCGCGACCAGATCGCCTCATTCTGCAAGCTTTATAGAGAGCGGCGCGATGCGATGCTGGAATCTCTTGATGCACATTTCCCGAAAGCTGCGACATGGACAAAGCCACAAGGTGGTTTCTATGTCTGGGTTACTTTGCCGCCAGAAATTGATACGAAAGCGATGATGCCACGGGCGATTGTTGCCAAAGTTGCATATGTTCCTGGAACTGCGTTCTATGCAGACGGTTTTGGAAGTTGGTCGATGCGACTTTCATATTGTTACCCGACCCCCGATCGCATTCGCCAAGGAATTGCTGCGCTCGGTAAAGTCGTAGAACAAGAGATGGAACGTCGCGGATTACCGCAGATTAACTAATCACTCCGACGATTCGTTGGAGATCTTGTCCATCGGCATACTCAATAACAATCTTTCCGCCGCTCTTGCCTGATTGAATATGAACTCGAGTATCGAGAGCATCCTCTAGCTTCTCAACAAGTTCTTGATATTTCCCAGCGCTGCGTGGTTTTGTTTTTTTCGTCGAGACTTTTGTGCCAGCGCTACCGAGAGCAATAAGTTCTTCGGTGGCGCGGACGCTCAAGCCTTCATTGATGATTTTATTTGCAAGGCGTTCCATCTCATCAGGATTTGCCAACCCAAGAAGTGCACGGGCATGACCTGCGCTCAATGTTCCGGCTGCGAGTCGTTTCTGTACTGATGGTGGAAGATTAAGAAGCCGCAAAGTGTTGGTGATGACGGGGCGAGACTTGCCAAGTTTGCTTGCTAGTTCATCATGAGTGAAACCAAAATCAGTCAGCATCTGGTTATAAGCAGCTGCTTCTTCTAATGAATTGAGATTGCTGCGATGAATATTTTCAACCAGAGCTTCGCGGAGTAGTTCATTGTCATTGGTCTCGCGGATGATCACGGGAATGGTGGTTAATCCCGCTAGTTTTGCCGCGCGGAAGCGGCGCTCTCCCATGATTAATTCGTACTTATTTTCACCAATTTTGCGGACAACTGGAGGTTGGAGAATTCCTATCTCTTTGATGGATGCAGCTAACTCTTTGAGGGCATCGCTGTCGAAGATAGTTCGTGGTTGTTTTGGATTTGGTGTGATAGATGAGAGTGGAACTTCTCCGCGATCTGCGATAGGTGCAGATGTTCCGGAAAGTTTGATAGGGGTTGGGATGAGCGCATCAAGATTTCTTCCCAATCCACCTCTCTTTGTACTCATTAACCAACACCCACTTCAGAAATTGAGTTAATGCTTGGTGCACCACGACGCGCAATCTCGCGCGCAACAAGTGCATATGCTTCTGCGCCATTAGATGTAGGGTCATAAGTCATAACTGTTTGTCCATATGACGGCGCTTCAGAAACTCGAACAGCGCGTGGGATTGGAATATCGATAAGTTGTTCTGGGTAATGTTTTCGAACTTCATCTGCAACATCATTTGCAAGA
>JBJTHB010000072.1:0-7380 GCA_046094245.1 Actinomycetota bacterium | reverse complement strand
AAATCTGATTTATAGGTCCGTAATATGGATCAAGGAGTGCTTGCCATAAATAACCAACTACAACAAGGGAAAATATCACTGGTAAGAATACGACCACACGATAGAACCGAAGCCCGCGCTTTACTCGGAACATCGCGTATGCCAGTAGTAGTCCAATTGAAGTTTGGAACGTCATAATTACCACGAAAGCTATGGTGTTATGTTTCAGAGCAGCTTTGAATTGATCAAAATATGGATATTGAAACAATGATTGGAAATTTTCGAATCCAACGTAGGTGGTTCTTTGAAAACCTTCCCAGCCAAAAAATGCATAACTCAATGTAGTTAGTGCAGGTATCGTCGTGAAAACAATAATTATTATGAGCGCAGGAGTTAACAAGGCTCCAATCGCTTTGTGTTGATCACGTTTAAGCGCTGACGACATGAGTATTGAAAGAATTCAGGGCGCACCGAAGTGCGCCCTGATCTCCCTCGATTTCTTAGGACTTACCCTTTTGAGGCGCGTACCAAGATGCGACAGCAGTCTGAACATCCTTGGCTAACTGTTCTGGTGTTGTTCCACCAACAATGAGCTTCTGGAATCCAGGCTGGAGAATCGATGAACTGGTTGGGCTTTCATATCGGAAACCAACAACATTGAGGAAAGGTGTTCCGAGAGTAGTACGCCAGCGATTGATTTCCTTCACTGCCTGATCGTTAATCTTTACATAAGGAGCAGTTGGGATAAATGCGATTTCATCGACAAGTGCTTGACCAAATTCCTTAGTTCCGAGGAAGTTAAGGAATTTAAGCGCTGCAGCCTTATTGGTGGTTTTTGCATTGATTGCATATGAGCCGTCAGCCCATGTTCCTACATAGCGCTTCGCGCCTGCATTTGCCTTTGGAGCAGGGAACCAACCAATGTTGAGTGATGGGTTCAATGAACGGAAGTAACCAATTTCGTAGTTTCCTCCGATATAGAACGCCGCTTTCTCATTCGCGAATAAACCACGCATGGTGTTGTAGTCAATACCTTGATAGTTAGCTGGCATGTACTTAGCAATGTCAGCTACTGCCTTAAGGCTTGCGACATACGCCTTATCGGTAAAAGTCTTCTTACCTGCAACTACATCATTGAAGAATGATGTGCCACCGTAGAAGGTTGGTCCGATTGTTGCATGAAGCTGCTCAAGAGCTGGACCATTACCGCCAGCATTACCAATTGGAAGGAAGCCGGCTTTCTTTACTTTATTGAAAGCCTCCATGAGTTGTGCCCATGTTTGTGGCAATGCACGAACACCAGACTGTTCCAAGATATCTGGGTTGTACATAATTCCAAGTGCAGAGACTGCATAAGGAAGTCCATATTGCTTCTTATCCTTATAGCCTTGTGCAGCAGCAAGAATTCCCGCTGGGAGTTTCTTAAGCGCAGGGACTTCTGCAGCCGTCAACGGCAAGAAATTGCCAGCATCTGACAAGTTCGACATTCCACCGTATGGGCGCATCTGAATGATATCTGGGCCCTTACCTGCAGTTAATGCAGTTGCAAGAATGGCGTTGTATTCGGTATTCAGATAAGGCGTGAACTTAACGGTGATATCAGGATTTTTCGCTTGGAAAAGCTTGATCTGATTCTCGTAGAACGCCTTATCTTCTGTGCGCCAGCTCCAGAAGGTGAGTTCTGTAGCTGCTGAAGCTGAAGTTGCTCCAGGTATTGCCACGGCAGTAACAGCAAATAGCGCTGCTACGAGGCCACGGAAACGTTTGATTTTCACTTATTTTCCTCCTCGAGGGCGGTAGGTCTGGCTCTTTCCTGAGCGGATTGAAACGGCCGCCCGTGAAAGATCTAGAGCAGTCTTTGTTCTGCTCCAGTTTCTCTGTGCCAAAGTAACACAGAGACAATCAACCACCGTGAGTTGTGCGATGCGCGATGCAGTCGCGCCACTTCGGAAGGTGGTTTCCCGAGCGGCAGTATGAAGCACAAGATCTGCAAGAGATTCGGCTGGACTCCTCATTGCATTTGTGAGTAAAACTATGGTGACACCCCGTGCTTTAAATTCTTTCATCACATCGACGGTATCAACGGTTGTTCCAGAATGGGTGATTGCAAACAACACATCCCCTTTTTCCAAGAGCGCGACTGAAGTCATTGCGGCATGAAAGTCAGTCCATGCGATTGCATGTTTTGAGAGGCGATTGAGTTTGGATTGGAAATCCATGGCAACGAATCCGCTGGAGACAAGTCCAAAGAGACCTACCGTTCTGGCTTTCTCGAAAGCTTCAATTACTTTGGTGAAAGTTTGAATATCAAATTTCTCAGCGGTTGACTCAATGGCTCGAGCATCCGAGTAGGTAATCTTCTCAATTATTTCTGCAATCGAATCTTCAGGAGTGATACCGCCGTCAAGATGCTCTGTGTCAAACTCTTTTGCACTTTTCCATGAGAGATCACTTACAAGAGCCATTTTGAATTTAGGGAATCCTGAAAAGCCTAAAGCTTTGCTAAATCGCACGACGGAGGCTACCGACGTTTCGCTCTCACTCGCTAATTGGGTGATGCTCATTGCAGCGATTGATTGTGGGTTTTTTAGAATTGTTCTTGCAATTGCAACTTCGCTTGCGTGAAAAGTGTTGAGCTGGCCTTGGATTAGTTCAAGTACGTTTGAATGTGACGAGTGAGGGACAACGACAAGCTGTTTAGCCATGGCCGCCCTTCGTGAAAATTCGTTTCAGCAAGCGCTGATAGTGATGAAAATTATCGCCTCCTGTCGCAAAGGTCAAGCATTCTGGGCTTGCGAAAGGACCGTTCTAATTCTCGATTCCCCGCGGGTCAAAGCTTCCTCAGCCGCAGCCCGCGGCAGACCTAGCAAAATCATGACGATAGCAACCTTCACTTGATTACCCGAGTCAAGAAGTGCTTGTTCTGAAGTCGTCGAATCACAATTCGTAGCAGCTTGAATGATCCGTACCGCACGGTTGCGCAGTTTTTCGTTTGCAATTTGAAGATCAACCATCAAGTTTCCAAATGTCTTACCGAGATTAATCATTACCGCGGTTGAGATCATGTTTAACACCAACTTCTGTGCAGAACCCGCCTTCAAGCGAGTGGAACCCGCTAAAACCTCAGGACCAGTATCCACTTCAATCGCATGCTCTACGTACTTTGAAATCTCAGATTGAGGATTACACGTAACACCAACGCGAAGAGCGCCTACCTTTCCGGCAAACTTCAACGCTCCAATCACATAAGGGGTCCGTCCACTTGCCGCAATTCCAACAACTGTGTCGCTTGCAGATAAACCTAGTTCTTCAAGTTCTGGTAGAGCTCCATCAATTTTGTCCTCCGCACCTTCTACTGCATTTCTTAGCGCATGATCACCCCCTGCAATGAGTGCCACAACTAATCCAGCCTTGATGGAGAAAGTTGGGATGCACTCTGAAGCATCCAATACGCCAAGTCGACCTGAAGTTCCAGCGCCGACATATATGAGTCGACCACCCTGTGACATACGTGCAGTGATGCTCGTGACAGCTTGTGCAATTGCAGGTAAAACTTTATCCACGGCTAATGGAACGCTTTTGTCGCTTTCATTGAAAGCTTTTAGAAGTTCAAGATTGTTGAGTGAATCAATATTGGCAAAACGTGAGTCGACCGCTTCGGTATTGAGATTCGCCAAATCGTCGAGATTGTCACTCATAGCGCCCCACACTAGTAATGTAGGCATATGCAAGACAAATACTTACTCGGAGCCCTCGGGATCATGTTGGTATTTGTCTACGCCTTTGGCTCGGGAATCTGGGTATCTAATGCACCTGGTTGGTATTCATCGCTGAATCGCCCACCGTGGCAACCGCCTGATTTTGTCTTTGGTCTGATCTGGCCATACAACTTCATCATGTTGGGAATCGCGGCCTTCAATGTTGCTCAATCATTGACCCGTCCACAAACAATTACCTGGTTGATTTTCTTCGGCGCTAGTGTTGCTTCTGCTCTCGTGTGGGCATATCAATTCTATGTTCCGCACAATCTCAGCGTTGCGGCAATAGCGCTTGGCATTGCTGCGCTACTCACAGTTCCCGTGCTCTATCTGACTTTCAAAGCTTCAATACTCATCGGCGTCTTACTTATTCCATATCAAGTATGGGTCATCATCGCCACAACGCTTTCGTGGGGATACTCAACCCGAAATTAGTTTGCATCGTCTGAAAGTTTTGAGACTGACACAACTCCTGCAGAAGCAATGAGCGCTGCAAGTCCAACAAATACTGCTCCGGCTCCGAAAGGTGCTGCAAGTGCACCTGCTCCAAGCGGGACCAAGAACTGACCAAGTCGATTACCAAAGAGACGGATAGAAATTGCCATTGCGCGCTCTTCTATCGGCGTCTTCTTCGAAACAATCGACATAGTCAATGGTTGCCCGATGCCAAGTAAGAATCCGATTATCGCCATCACAACGCCGAGCGTCACCGCTGTGGATGCATACGCTGATGCAAAGAGGAAAACTGCAGAAATGATGATGCTGAAATTCATGACATTTGCAGAACCAAAACGCTTCGTTAAGCGGCCGAGTGAGAAACGAGAGACCATCGCTGCAGCTGATCGGATCGACAAAATAGCGCCAATTACTACTGGGCTAATGCCCAATTCAGTACCGACGAGCGGCAAAATCACAACAAGCACATCATTTGTGGATGCGACAGCAAGTGAAGTCCAGATAGCAGGTTTAATACCGGGCCGCTTGATGACATCACGGGCCTTGATTGAGCCCGCTGCATCGCGCTCTTCCTGTGATCGAATCTCTTTCAATCCTTTGAATAAGAAGAAAGGAACGATGGCAAGCAAGGCAAGGATGGAAGCAAATACGAAGGCCGAGGTTGATGATCGAGGAAGCACGCCAGATGAACCAGCGATAATTCCACCCAACATCGGTCCAAATGTGTGGCCCATCGAGGTAGAGAATGAGAAATATCCAAAGTTCTGATCTTGTAATTCATGTGGACTTCGACTTGCGACCATTGCTTGACTTGCTGCGACATTAGAAAGGTGTGCGATTCCTGCGAGCGCTGTCGCCGCCGCAATTGCCATTATGTTATTTAGGAATGCAAATGCGATACCAAGCGCGATGAAAGAGATACATCCGGCAAAAAGTAAAGGAACCTCACCAATACGTCCGACCCAACGACCCATCTGCACTGCAATGATTAAAGGCACGAGGGCATAAATAGATGCGATTAAACCGATTTGATATCCGCTCGCGCCATTTTCCAGTGCGCGATACGTAATCATCGGCCGCATCACATAGATGCTGGCCTGGGCGAGTGCGACGTTGATGAGTAACGCCCACAACCAACGTTGACTCTTGTCTTTCATCAGGCTGAAGCCTTCGCGCCTTTCTTCATGCGGCGATAAATCGGCGGAACGATGATGACAAATATCAGGAATATGTACAGTGACTTGGTCAGCGATCCATCGAAGAGAACTGAATGATCACCCTGGCTGATTTGTAGCGCTCGTTTGTAATACAACTCTGCAAGTGGTCCAAGGATTGCGCCGATTACAAGCGGGGTGATGGGCACACCGAAACGGCGGAAAAGATAGCCAATAATGCCTACAGCGAGCGCTACTTGTAGATCGAAGATTGAGTTGTTGAGGGCATATCCACCCAGGAGTGCAAAGGTCGTAATTCCCGCATACAGATATGGGCGAGGGATGTACAACAACTTCACCCAAAATCGAATGAATGGGAGATTGAGTACTAATAGAAGTGTGTTGCCGATAAATAGCGATGCGATGAGCGCCCACACAAGTTCAGGATTAGTTTGGAAAAGTAACGGACCAGGTTGAATCTGATAACTCTGGAATGCCACTAGTACGACTGCAGCGGTTGCAGATGTTGGTAAACCAAGAGCGAGAAGTGGGACGAGTGCACCAGCAGCATTGGCATTATTCGCAGCTTCCGGTCCAGCAACGCCTTCAATCGCACCCTTACCAAACTCTTCCTTCTCTTCACCTTTCGCAAGTTTCTTCTCTACTGCGTATGACAAGAAAGTTGGTACTTCCGAACCACCAGCAGGAATGACACCTAACGGGAATCCAATTGCTGTTCCACGGAGCCATGGCTTCCATGATCTCTTGAAATCTCTTTTCGACATCATGGCGCGGCCGCCAACTGGAATGACCTGCCAATTGTCGTGCTTGAATCGACTTGCGAGATACAAGACTTCGCCAAGAGCGAAGAGCGCAACGATGACGGTGACGGTTTCAATTCCATCAATAGCCGCAGCGCTACCAAAAGTTAGTCGTAATGAACCTGATTGGAGATCAGCTCCGACTAAACCAATCGTGAGTCCAACTGAAAGCGAAATGAGTCCGCGAACTCGCGAGGAACCAAGCAGAGTTCCAACAGTCGCGAAGGCTGTAATGATCAACGCTAAGAAACCAGCAGGCTGAACAGTGATGGCAATTTCTGCGAGTTGTGGTGCAGCCAGGGCTAATAACAGAGTAGCGATAGTTCCCGCGATAAATGAGCCGATGGCAGCAGTTGCCAGGGCAGCTCCAGCGCGCCCCGCGCGAGCCATTTTGTTGCCTTCGACAGCGGTGATAACTGAGCCGCTTTCGCCGGGAGTGTTAAGCAGAATTGATGTGGTTGAACCGCCATACATCGCACCGTAATAAATCGCTGCGAACATGATGAGCGCTTGTGTGGGCTGTACTGTCAAAGTAATCGGCAAGAGAAGACCAATTGCAAGCGCTGGTCCGATGCCAGGAAGAACTCCAACTAAAGTTCCCAAGAATGTTCCGATAAAGCCGTAAATCAAATTACTGAAGATAAATGCTTGAGAGAAGCCATCAAGAAGTGGGCCGAAATTATCGAACATCAAGCACCACCCTTGGAAATCCATTCTTCGAGTATCCACTTTGGAAGTTGAATATCAAGAAGATTGGTAAAGCTAAAGTAAACGAGCGTTGCAAAAATGATAGAGATCAATCCGACTCGAACAATCTTCTTTGCGCCAAAAGCGAAAGCGACGCCCCAAAATGAAATTGCAGCCGAAATGATGTAGCCAGTTCGCTCGAGAAGAAAAACATGAAGAGCAATCGCCAGCACGATGATTCCCATGGTGCGCAGATCAGCTTTTTGAAAAGGAGTTTCTCTATCAGTTCCTTCTGGAACTCCTGCACGTCCACGGAGCACCTCAATAGCTACTCCGATTGAAGTAACGAGAAGGAGAGTCGCGACCGCATAAGGAAATGTGCGTGGACTTACGACCGTGTTATTTGTTGGCAGAACTAATTTATGGGTATCCCAAAAAACAAGAAGTGAAACAAGGAAGAGGGCGCCGGCAAAAACCAGCTCCCCCTTCCCTGCTTGTGAGACTTTATTCAATGACTGAAGTCCC
>JBJTHB010000071.1:0-3817 GCA_046094245.1 Actinomycetota bacterium | reverse complement strand
AAAACTTCGTAGAAAGTGAAATCATCACACTTCCTTCCGCTGAGTTCCAAGTATTTTGCAATGAATTCCTGGCGAGTAGGCATTCCATCAAGATGACTTGGCTGGCGACGTAGAGAAGAAAACATTGGTTCATCATCTTTATCGACCCAATACGCCAGCGCCGAACCAAGATCCATTAAGGGATCGCCCACGGTCGCAAGCTCCCAATCGAGCACTCCCACCAGTCTTTTCTGCCCCAAATCAAAGACCATGTTGTCGATGCGCCAGTCTCCATGGATGATGCAGGAATCCACATCATCGGGTTTATTTGAAAGGAGCCAATTCATCACATCCTCGCCATTGGGAACATCATCAGTGAGCGCGTTGCGATAACGCTTCGACCATCCTTCGACTTGGCGAGTCACATATCCAGGACCTTTATTGAGTTCTGCAAGGACAGACGCATCGACGGAATGAAGTTGGGCAAGTCCGGAAACAAGGGAAGTGGCCATGATTGAAATATCTTCCCGAGAAAGGGTCTCTGGAACATCACGGCGGAAAATCTCACCTTGAATTCGATCCATCACATAGAAATCTGAACCGAGAATTGAGTGGTCTTCACATAAGGCAATGACGTGTGGAACTAAGTCATAGACGGGTTTCAATCGTGATTGAATCAAGAACTCACGTTTCATATCGTGCGCCGACACTGCTTTGGTACCAACTGGTGGCCGGCGAAGAACTAATTCTCGATTGGGGTATTTCAGTAAGTAAGTAAGGTTTGATGCGCCGCTTCGGAATTGAAAGACATCAGGAAGTGAATTCTCATCAATGTATGCGTTGAGCCAGTCATGAACTTTCGCCATATCGAAAGAATCTTCTTCGCGAACGGGAGTGAGATCACTCATGAGATATAGGGCTTGAGCTCTAACCTAGCGATATCACGGAGATGTACTTCATCTGGCCCATCAACGATTCGAAGCGTGCGGATGCCGGCATACATTGCAGCAAGCGGCGTATCTTGACTGACGCCAGCTCCTCCATGGGCCTGGATTGCATTGTTGATGATTCGTTCTGCCATCCGGGGGACAGCGACTTTGATTGCGGCGATCTCTTTACGGGCCGCCTTCGCACCCTGATTATCAATAATCCACGCTGCTTTTAATACAAGGAGGCGAGCTTGTTCGATATCAATGCGGGCTTCAGCAATCCATTCCTGAACAACTCCCTGTCGAGCAAGTTCTTTGCCAAAAGGTGTTCGGGTAAGGCTCCGTTTGATCATTAACTGGAGTGCACGTTCTGCCATACCGATAGCGCGCATGCAGTGATGGATTCGTCCTGGACCGAGGCGCGCTTGAGCGAGCGCAAACCCTTCGCCTTCTTTACCTATCAGATTAGTCGCAGGAACTTTCACATTGGTAAATGAGACTTCAGCATGTCCATGTTGGTCGATATATCCAAGTACAGTGAGATTGCGTTTGACCACAACGCCCGGTGTATCAATCGGAACAAGAATCATCGATTGTTGGTGATGATCATCAGCATCGGGATTGGTCTTGCCCATCACAATCAAGATCTTGCATCGCTCATCCATCGCACCAGTCGTCCACCACTTAGTGCCATTGATGATGTAACTATCGCCATCTTTCTTGATTGAAGTCCGAATATTTCGTGCATCGCTCGAGGCGACATCTGGTTCAGTCATGGCAAAACCAGAACGGATCTCACCATTAAGAAGAGGTTCGAGCCAGCGCTTCTTCTGTTCGGCAGTTGCAAACATGTCTAGTAGCTCCATGTTTCCAGTATCGGGAGCTGCGCAATTAATTACTTCAGGTGCGATGTCTGGTGACCAGCCCGTTATTTCAGCCAACGTTGCATAATCAGTGACGCTTAAACCATGATCAAGATGTGGCAGAAAGAGATTCCATAATCCTTGAGCGCGCGCTTTTTTCTTGAGCTCTTCAATAATGGGAGGAAGTTTGTGGGGAGTTCCTGCTTGAAAGAACTTTTCGCGCTGCTGGTGATAGATCGCCTCAGCGGGAAATACTTCGTTATCCATGAAGGCTTGAAGTTTGGCCGCATATTCGGTTGCCTTGGGGCTGAGGCTGAAGTCCATGCGGATACCGTACGCATACTTACGCGAATTGAGGAGAGGCAAAATGGGTGTTCTTGACCGCTTTCGTTTAGATGGAAAGGTCGCAGTTGTTACGGGAGCCTCGTCAGGTCTTGGCGTCGCATTTGCCAAAGCGCTTGCTGAAGCTGGCGCTGATGTAGTCCTTGGTGCGCGTCGTGAAGATCGCCTACCTGAAACTGGAAAGTTAGTCGAAGCAGCCGGTCGAAAGTTTGCTTACAAGAAAACCGATGTCACCAAACCCGAAGACTGTGATGCGCTCATTGCCTTTGCAGTAGAGAAGTTCGGTAAAGCAGATATCTTGGTCAACAACGCTGGAGTTGGAACTGCCGTCCCTTCAACTCGCGAGACACCTGAACAATTTAGAAGTGTTATTGACGTGAACCTCATGGGCGCATATTGGATGGCTCAAGCATTTGCCAAAGCAAATAAAGATGGCGGGGTCATCGTTAATATTTCCAGCATCTTGGGAATCAAACCTCAAGGGCTGCCACAAGCTGCATACGCATCAAGTAAAGCTGGGCTCATCGGATTAACGCGTGATCTTGCGGCGCAATGGACGGGACGAAAGAAGATTCGCGTCAACGCGCTAGCACCAGGTTTCTTCCCCAGTGAAATGAGCGATGAACTACCAAAAGATATGGTGGAGATGCTCAAGATGTTCGCACCAGCTGGACGCCTTGGCGATCCCGAAGAGTTAGCAGCAACCTTGATCTGGTTAGTGAGTGATGCTTCAAGCTACGTCACAGGAATTACCGTTCCTGTCGATGGTGGCTTGGTGATGCCCTAACCGTTAATGGCAGCGTGGAGCGCGACTTCGACCATATCGTTCAAAGTCCGTTCACGAGCTTTAGAATCCATCGCTTCATGAGTGAAGACATGGTCGGAAATCGTCATGATCGCGAGCGCTCGACGTCCTTTGCGAGCAGCGATCGAATAGAGCTGGCTGGCTTCCATTTCTAGCGCCAATACGCCGTGAGCAAGGAGCTTCTTAGCTGCATCAGTCTCGTCATAGAAGAAGTCCATTGATGAAACTCCACCAACATGGACGCGTTCGAATTTCTTCGAAGCTTCGTATGCTGCTTGTAGAAGGTGGAAATCAGCATGTGGTGCGAAATCTAAACCGTTGGTGAATCGGCGGTTGATGTTTGAGTCGGTGGAAGCAGTCATCGCAATCACTAAATCGCCAACCTTAGTTTTCTCTTGCAGTCCACCAGCAGTGCCGATACGGATTGCGACTTGAACATCGTATTCATTGAAGAGTTCGGTGACATAAATCGATGCGGAGGGAAGACCCATTCCCGTTCCTTGGACAGAGATGCGCTCACCTTTATATGTACCCGTGTATCCGAACATATTTCGGACTGAGTTATATTGCTTGACGTTCTCAAGATAATTTTCTGCGACCCACTTAGCGCGAAGTGGATCTCCAGGAAGAAGGATACGTTCGGCGATCTCGCCCTTAGCTGCTGAAATATGTACGCTCATAGTTAGCGAACTATAACCAGAACCGCAGCGATAAAGTGCGAAATGAATGCAGCGGCGGTCATCGCGTGAAAGAGTTCGTGAAATCCAAACCAGTTGATGGAGAAGTTGGGTTTTTTAATGGCATAAATCAGCGCGCCTACTGAGTACAGAACGCCACCAAGGCCGATGAGAAGAAGCACCAACAAGCCACCATTGCGATAGAAGTCAGGTAGGTAGATC
>JBJTHB010000070.1:0-3173 GCA_046094245.1 Actinomycetota bacterium | reverse complement strand
GGGTATGAAGTTGGTAAAAGACACAAACGTCACTAAGTACGACGCATCTGTTGAAGTTTCCATGGTGCTCGGCGTTGATCCAAAGAAAGCTGATCAAGCTGTTCGCTCCGTTGTTAACTTGCCACACGGAACCGGTAAGACTGCACGCGTCTTGGTATTCGCAAATGGCGCTAAGGCTGATGAAGCTCGCGCAGCTGGCGCAGATATCGTCGGCGGCGATGAACTTATTGAAGAAGTAAATGGTGGACGTCTTGATTACGACGCCGTTGTTGCAACTCCAGATTTGATGGGCAAGGTCGGTCGTCTTGGAAAGGTGCTCGGTCCACGCGGATTGATGCCAAACCCCAAGACCGGAACTGTTACTACCGATGTCGCTAAAGCTGTTTCTGATATCAAGGGCGGAAAGATTGAATTCCGCGTTGATAAGGATTGCAACCTTCACTTCATCATCGGAAAGTCATCCTTTACTGCAGAACAACTTGCAGATAACTATGCCGCAGCCTTCGACGAAGTTCTTCGTGCAAAGCCTGCATCATCTAAGGGTCGCTACATTCGCAAAGCGGTCGTATCAACAACGATGGGTCCTGGCGTTGCTCTCGATACGAACTACGCTCGCGAAGGCGGACCAATAATCCAATAACACATTGTTTGCGGAAGGCCTGAAGAAGGTCTGGGCGGTACGCAACCTTCGTCGTTTAGTCATATCCCGATTCGTTTCGAATCTGGGAAATGGCCTTGCTCCGGTCGCGGTTGCATTCGGTGTACTTGAACTCCCTAATGGTGACGGTAAATCGCTATCGCTAGTAATGGCATCAACGTCGTTGGCGCTGGTTTTATTTTCACTCTTAGGTGGAGTCATCGGAGATCGTTTTCCGCGCGCATGGGTTGTTGGCGGCGCTGACGTTCTCCTAGCGATTCTGGTGATAGCAAATGGCATCGCGTTTATAACTGGGAATGGAAGCGTCATTCTCTTCACTGTCGTCGGATTTTTCAGCGGAGTGCTCAATGCAATTTGGTATCCCGCGATGAGCGCGCTCACAAGTGATTTAGCTGAACCAGAAATTCTGCAAGATTCCAACGCTGCAACTATGTTGAGTGGAAATATCGCGCTAATTCTTGGAACTGCAGTCGCGGGAATTATCGTCGCAACGATTGGTCCTGGCTGGGCCATCATTATCGACGGAGTGACATTCCTGATTGCGGGATTACTCGTGTATTCAATGCGGTCTGCAACTCCAGTTGTGGAACGTTCTGAAACGTCCTCCACTATCCATGAAATCAAGACTGGGTGGCGCGAATTTAGTTCGAGGCGCTGGGTATTTCTTGTCGTTATTTCGTTTTCGTTTGTGGTCTCGATGGAGCGTGCTGTGTATTCAGTACTTGGCCCACTTGTTGCTGATGAAAAACTCGGGGGACCTAAGCCGTGGTCTGTCATTCTCGCAACGTGGGCAATTGGTTCTGTTGTGGGAGTTCTCTTTGCTGCAAAGGTACGGCCACGTTATCCGATTCGCGTTGCGATCATCACGCAATTCCCGCTTTTCCTCTGGTTCTTTAGCTTGGCAAACACGACAAATGTCTACTTGATTGCGATCTTCTCGTTCTTTGTGGGAATTGCGTTCGATTTCTTCTATGTCTTATGGGTTACGACTCTGCAGCAACATATTCCGAAAGAATCATTATCAAAGGTCATGTCGTATGACGTACTTGGTTCTTTAGCTCTTGCGCCAATCGGAATCGCGGTGGCTGGACCGATTGCAGAACTTTATGGAACAAGCCCAGTCTTGAACGTCATCTCATTTGCGTTTATCGTATGTATGGCCGCGCCACTTCTCTCACGCGAAGTACGGATGACCGAGTCCAAATAAAACCAATTCAATTTTCTCGTTTTCTCGAAAGTCAAAGCAGTACAATGTAGAAATGAAGCGCTTACTCTCTATCCTTTCAAGTCTTGTTATCTCTCTAACTCTCCTAAATTCCTATCAAGCAAATGCTGCTGATTGGACGATGACTGAAGATGCAGGGATTCATCTCAAGATGGGCATGAATGGCGTATCACCACATGTTGAAAGACTTAATGGTGTTGATCGAGTGTGGCGTTCCGATGGTCCAACGGGAACTGTCGCAAGTGATTGCAATGAAGAAGGCGTCTGTACAAGCGTCGCACTAACGGGTCGCCTAGGTAATGACTTCACAGTTGTGACTTTTGCTAATGGAACAAAACGTGCATATTTCAAAGAAGTCGAAGGTTCTAACCAGCAGGTTTATTCAGCTCCTTGTAACGATTCGGGTTGCACAAGCATTGGAGTCAAAACTGCAACGACAACAGAAATGAAAGTCCCTTCGACCACGAAGGCGTGGGGAGTGCCAGATGCAGTACTTCTTCCCGATGGCCGAGTTCGAATCTATATTGTAGAAAGCCCTGTTGTTGGTAAGTGCACAGAGAAAATTGCTTCGTACATTTCTACTGATGGAATCTCATTTACAAAGGAGCCAGGCTGGCGCTTTGAAAATGGATACGTAGACACTGAAATCTTGCGCGCAAAAGATGGCGATTATGTAATGATCATGGCAGATATTGCTTGCACCAGTACTAATCGACAGATGCTTTTCGTAAGTACATCTAAAGATGGATTGAAATGGACTTCGCCTCTGATGCTCACGGGTCCGGGTGTTGAAGGTTTGGATCCAACTGGTTATGAAGTCTCACCAAATGTTTGGCGAATTTATTATTCGCAAGGTGGACCAAATCAAAGCTTTGTTGTGAAGCGTGGTCTTTTGAAGTTCACGCCAGTAGCGGTTGTAACTCCTACCCCGACGCCAACGCCAACGCCAACTCCAACTCCAACTCCTACACCAACGCCGACAGTTATTGAATCACCGTCTCCCGCTCCTACCGTGATTGCGCCATTGCCAACGCAGGCTGCGGCAAATAAGAAGATCACTATTACCTGTTTGAAAGGTAAGACAGTGAAGAAAGTAACTGCAGTGAATCCGAAGTGTCCGAAGGGCTATAAGAAAAAGTAGCTGCTAAATCGTGAGCGCGATTCAAGATGCACTATCTGTAGATTAGAAATTTCTTCAGATCAGGAAGTTCTCATGTCCAGGATGGTAGTTTTCTCATAAGAGTTGGTTTGACTCTCTTCAAACCTGGTATCGGCTGCGAAGCGATATAG
>JBJTHB010000069.1:0-6169 GCA_046094245.1 Actinomycetota bacterium | reverse complement strand
GCTGATGGCTTTGTTGGCGTCATTCTTCCAGATGCTGCTTCGTCTGCTCGTTGGGAAACTGCTGACCGCGGATTCCTACAAGCTGCATTCGATGCTGCTGGTGTGAAGGCTGATATCCAGAACGCAAATGGTGATAAGGCTGCATTCCAGACCATCGCAGATCAAATGTTGTCTGCTGGTGCCAAGGTTCTCATTCTTGTAAACCTTGATTCAGAATCTGCAAAGGCTGTTCAAGATAAAGCAGCCGCGCAAGGTGTTCCAACAATCGACTACGACCGTCTTACATTGAACGGTTCTGCGTCGTACTACGTCTCATTCGATAACGAGGCAGTTGGACGTCTCCAAGGTGAAGGCATCAAGGCTTGCCTCGATGCAGCAGGAAAGTCGAAGGCACGTATCGTCTACCTCAACGGTTCACCAACTGATAACAACGCAACCTTGTTCAAGGCTGGTTATGACTCAGTACTACGTCCATTGATCGACGCTGGTGATTACACACTCGTCGACGACCAGGCTGTCCCAGATTGGGATAACGCCAAGGGTGGCGTCATTTTCGAACAGCAACTATCAAAGGCTGGCGGCAAGCTTGATGCAGTCGTCTCCGCTAACGAAGGCCTTGGCCTCGCAGCAGTTGCTGTGTTGAAGAAGAACGGACTCAACGGAAAGGTTTGCGTATCCGGACAGGATGCAACCGTTGATGGACTCCGCGCAATCTTGACTGGTGATCTTTCAAACACTGTCTACAAGGCAATCAAGGCTGAAGCTGAAGCTGCTGCTGCTCTTGCTATCGCACTCCTCAATGGAGAAGATGCAACAACAGCAACTGGCTCAGTAAACAACGGAACAGCTGATGTTCCTTCAGTTCTCCTTGTTCCAGTTTCAATCACCAAGGCAAACGTCAAGGACGTCATCGCTGATGGCTTCCAGACACGTGAAGATGTCTGTAAGGACATTGAAGACCTCTGCACCGCAAACGGAATCTAAGAAAACTTAGATACCGAGTTATCGGTAAGCAGAAATAGCAGTAACGCTCAGCCCGAGTATTGAATTACTCGGGCTGAGTCATTAAGTGGAAAATTCAATAATTAGAAGAGCTAGGCCTACGAGCGAGGACATTTCATGGCTGCACCCATTCTCTCCCTTCGCAAAGTCAATAAGTCTTTTGGACCCGTACATGTTCTCAAAGACGTCGACTTCGATGCCTATGCAGGAAAAGTAACCGCGCTCGTCGGCGATAACGGTGCAGGTAAGAGCACGCTCATCAAATGCATTGCCGGCATCTACACTCCCGAAACTGGTGAGTTCGTCTTTGAAGGAAACAAGGTCACGATTGCCGGACCGCGTGATGCAACTGCGCTTGGAATCGAAATTGTTTACCAAGATTTGGCGCTGTGCGACAACCTCGACATCGTCCACAATATGTTTCTTGGACGTGAAGAAAAGAGCGGCATAACTCTCAATGAATCAACGATGGAGTCGATGGCGAAGAAAACGCTCGATGGTTTGAGCGTTCGCACCGTGAAGTCAATCCGCCAAAAAGTTGCATCACTCAGTGGTGGACAGCGTCAGACAGTTGCTATCGCTCGCGCAGTTCTATGGAATAGCAAAGTGGTGATTCTCGATGAGCCAACTGCAGCACTCGGTGTTGCTCAAACGGAACAAGTATTGAAACTCGTTCGACAGCTTGCTGATAATGGCCTTGCGGTCATCGTCATCAGCCACAACCTCAACGATGTCTTTCAAGTAGCCGACAACATCGCCGCGATGTACCTCGGCACGATGGCCGCCCAAGTAGATAAGAATTCTGTCAATCAAAATGACGTTGTACGCCTCATCACAACCGGCAGTTCTGATGCGATCTCAGGAGCGAAAAAATGAGCGAACAAATCACTATTGAGAAGTCGCTCCGTGATTGGTGGAGTCGAGTCAAAGCCGGACAGGTCGGTGCACTCCCAGCCATCCTCGGATTACTTGTTCTATGCGTCGTCTTTGGCTCATTAAGTTCGGTATTCCTCACGCCAGGAAACTTTGCAAACCTCCTCACCCAAGCTGCTGCAGTAACTGTTATTGCAATGGGATTGGTCTTCGTTCTACTCCTTGGCGAGATCGATCTCTCTGCGGGTTATGCGGCAGGTGTATGCGGTGCAATCTTGGTAATCATGGTTACCGAGATGGATTACCCCTGGTATGTCGCATTTCCTGCCAGCATCATTTTCGGCGTCCTACTCGGTGGTGCAATTGGTTATCTTGTCGCACAACTCAAAATTCCTTCTTTCGTCGTGACTCTCGCTACCTTCTTGGCTTTCCAAGGATTGCTACTACTTCTTGTTGGTGAAGGTGGAACGATTCGCATCGAAGATCCTGTAATTCTCGCCGTAGAAAACAAGAATCTCTCTGTGACTGCAAGCTGGATATTTTTCTTTTTCACAGCTGGGGCTTACATACTCTCCGGAATCTGGAAATTCTCCAAACGCCGTCGCGCCGGTCTCGTTGATAATCTTTTCAAATTTTGGGTTATTAAATCTTTAGGTCTAGTCATCATCGGTGCAGCAGCAACCGCAGCGCTGACTGTCGAGCGAAGCAACAATCCACAACTCACGAGTTTGCGTGGAATTCCTTATGTAGTTCCCGTGATACTCGTATTGCTCGTTGGAGCTACCTTTGTACTGTCGCGTACTTCCTACGGTCTACATATCTATGCCGTTGGTGGAAATGCTGAGGCAGCACGTCGCGCTGGTATCAACGTCAATATGGTCCGCATTACGGCATTTATGATCTGCTCCGGTTTTGCCGCTGTTGCAGGCATGATTTTCGTATCGCGTGCCAATTCAGTCTCACCAACAACAGGTGGAAGTTCTACTCTCTTATATGCAGTTGGAGCAGCAGTTATTGGCGGAACAAGTCTCTTTGGCGGAAAAGGAAAGGTCAGTGATGCGATTCTTGGTGGCATCGTGGTTGCCGTTATTGATAACGGTATGGCTCTGCTTGGCTACCCTGCTGGAATCAAGTTCATGGTCACGGGCGCAGTTCTCTTGATCTCCGCAACGATTGATGCTGTTTCACGGCGCGGAGCCACAACGAGCTAATTCCCACTCTTGTTTATTAGTTAGAACCACTGATTTTTCACTTGTGACGAATCTCGGTATTCTTCGGGCTCACATCTTGCGGGAGTGGTGAAATGGCAGACACGCAGGTCTTAGGAACCTGTGCTTCGGCGTGTGGGTTCAAGTCCCACCTCCCGCACCAAAGTTTTATCAACTCATGACTACTTCATTCACACTTCGACCTCTCGATGCTTCGGATGCAGATTGGATCTTTGATGCATGCCAAGATGCAGAGATAGTGAAATGGACTGAAATTCCACGCCCCTATCTGAGGCACCATGCAATTGATTTTGCCACCACTCTCTCCGGCGATATCGAAGTTTGGGTAATAGAGAGTGATAGTCCGCTTGGTGTTATCGGTGTTCACTCCATTAACCCAGTTACTCGAATTGCGGATATCGGTTATTGGTGTGCTCCCTGGGGACGTAGACAAGGTGCCATAACGAGTGGTCTTTCACAATTCATAGCAAAGATGAAAACCAATCCTGATGTTGCAGTCATACAGGCAACAATCGCAGAAGAGAATGTCGCATCACGAAAGACCGCAGAGTCTGCGGGATTTAAATTATTGGGCCCAGCTGAACGTTCTTGTAATTGTGGTGGCGAAAAAGTAAGCGCAGTACTTTACGAATACCGTCTCAAAGCTTCGCTGCTCTAAATCCACGTTCCAAATCAGCAATGATGTCGCTGATATCTTCAATTCCGATGCTTAGGCGAACCATGCCTGGAGTGATTCCAGCGCCTCGCAGTCCGCTTTCACCTAATTGAGAGTGAGTAGTGGAGGCTGGATGGATGACAAGTGAACGGACATCGCCGATATTGGCGACATGACTGAATAACGTTAATCCCTCAACAAACTTCTTGCCAGCTTCTAGTCCGCCTTTGATATCAAATGCCATCACCGCGCCTGCTCCTCGTGGAGCATATTTCTTAGCATTAGAATTCCACGGCGACGTAGGTAATCCTGAAAAACTTACCGAAGAGACTTGATCATGGCGAGACAACCATTCGGCGACGGCTTGAGCGTTATTGAGATGACGCTCCATTCTCATACTGAGAGTCTCAAGACCTTGCGCAAGAAGCCATGCGTTAAATGGAGAGACGCTCGAGCCCATGTCCCGCAAGAGTTGTAGTCGGCACTTGAAGATAAAGGCCACGTTTCCAAATGCGGAATTAACTCCGAGATCCTTGGCGTAAATCATGTTGTTATAGCTCTCATCTGGTTGATTGAATCCTGGAAACTTCTCTGGATATAAAGAGAAATCAAAGTTGCCGGAATCAACAATGGCGCCAACCATTGCACTGCCATGGCCAGAGAGGAATTTCGTCGCCGAATGCGTAACGATATCTACGCCGTAATCGATGGGCCTGGTTACGTAAGGGGTTGCGATTGTGTTGTCAACAATCCATGGCACACCAGCTTCATGTGCCACTTTCCCGATTCCCTCAAGATCAAGAGCAACACCGAGCGGATTTGAGATTCCTTCACCGAAGAATGCTTTGGTGTTTGGGCGTACCGCGCGACGCCAAGAATCCAGATTGCTCGCATCATCAACAAATGTGAATTGGATTCCAAACTTTGGCAAGGTGTATCGAAATAGATTGTAGGTTCCCCCGTACACATAAGGACTTACGACGACATGATCGCCAGCTTCTGCAACATTCATGATCGCTAATGTCGTCGCCGCCATCCCAGACGAGACTAAGAGCGAGGAAATTCCGTGTTCAAGAACTGAAAGTCTCTTCTCAACTGCGTCTTGAGTCGGGTTATTGATGCGTGTATAGACATTTCCAGCTTCGGCAATTCCAAAAAGATTTGCGGCATGTTGTGTGTCTCGGAACTCATAAGCCGTTGTCTGATAGATCGGAAGAGAACGCGATCCAGTTACCGCATCCGGTGTCTGCCCAGAGTGAATTTGTTGTGTATCAAATGACCAATCGCCATCGTCAATAAACTTCTCGACCATACCCACCTCTTCTTTGAAGTGCTGCATCGTGTCCGCCCAAGACATCCATCAAGGACTGCTTTCAACTCTGCGCAGATTAGTAGGTTTTAAGGAGAAAGTGTGGGTGCGCTAAAAATTTTCTATACGTTTGTGATGGTCCATGCTCGCTTTTGCCGTTGTGCACGTCTACATTACAGACATGACATCGGGGTCATCGCAAAGTTCTGCGCGCACTCCCGCTTTTGAATCTCCGCTCGCTACTGCTCGCTCACAGCTTCGAAGAGCGATTGATCAACTGAATTTGACCGAGAACGATTGGAATACTCTCTCAACTCCCCGCCGCATACTCGAAGTAGCTGTGCCACTTCGGCGTGATGACGGTCGTGTTGAGATGTACAAAGGCTATCGAGTTCAGTACTCAACTACCCGTGGCCCATCGAAAGGTGGGGTGCGATTCCACCAAGATATTGATTTGGATGAAACCGTCGCATTGGCGATGTTGATGACTTGGAAATGTGCACTTACCA
Organism: Actinomycetota bacterium; assembly: GCA_046094245.1. Classification (GTDB taxonomy): domain Bacteria; phylum Actinomycetota; class Actinomycetes; order Nanopelagicales; family Nanopelagicaceae; genus MAG-120802. The sequence goes on along the minus strand of JBJTHB010000069.1, from coordinate 592 downwards.
ATCTTCCATACGGGGGTGCAAAGGGTGGAGTTGCGGTCAATCCGAAAACTCTTTCTCTTGCCGAGAACGAACGACTTACCCGTCGCTACACGTCAGAAATTCTGCCCATCATTGGTCCAGAACGAGATATTCCAGCACCAGATGTTGGTACCGATGAACGAAACATGGCGTGGATGATGGATACCTATTCTGTGAACGCAGGTTATTCAGTTCCAGGAGTTGTAACGGGAAAGCCAATCGTGTTGGGTGGCTCGCTCGGCAGAACTTCAGCGACTGGAGATGGTGTCGCAATTGCCGTTCGTGAAGCACTCCGATTAAAGGGAATTCCTGTCGAAGGTGCAACTGTGGCTATTCAAGGTTTTGGAAAAGTTGGATATTGGGCTGCACGCGCGCTTGAAAGTATGGGACTTACCATCGTTGCCGTTAGTGATGTCCATGGTGGAGTCACTGGCTCCATCAATATTTCGCAGTTGAATAATCATGTATCAGAGCATGGTTCGCTCTCTGACGCTCCCGGGGCAGAAGCCATCACCAATACCGAGTTACTACATCTTCCGGTAGATGTTTTAATTCCTGCTGCGCTGGCCGATGC
>JBJTHB010000068.1:0-10861 GCA_046094245.1 Actinomycetota bacterium | reverse complement strand
TTATTCTTTCGATCTCGATGATGCCGGACTTGAAAACTCATATCTGAAGCACCGCGATGCCTACATCTCAACTTTCAATCGACTTGGCATGAAGTTCAACATCGTCTCTGCGATGTCAGGCGCGATGGGCGGTTCAAAATCCGAGGAGTTTTTAGCTCCATGTTCGACAGGCGAAGATACATACGTGCTCTGCCCCAAATGTGGGTACGCAGCGAATGTAGAAGCCATGATCACCAAAGTGGAGACGCGTGACTTTGGAAATCCTGCCGCTATGGAAATTCTGGATACTCCCAATACTCCGACGATTGAGAGCCTCGTCGAAGTAATGAACTCCAAATACAACGCAGTCATTTCCGCTGCTGATACATTGAAAAATGTCTTGTTGATGGCAGACGGACAACCGATCTCAGTTCTTGTTCCAGGTGATAGGGAAGTCGACCTGAAGCGCGTAGAGGCGAACCTTCCAGGAGTCAAGGAGCTTCGACTCTTCGAAGATGAAGATTTCGCAAAACGTCCTGAGCTTGTGAAAGGTTATGTCGGACCACAAGACGCGAAGAAGTTTGGTCTGAAACTCTATGCAGATCCTCGCATCCAAGTTGGTTCTCATTGGATTACTGGCGCAAACCAGAAAAATAAACATATGCGCTATGTCACCCATGGTCGCGATTTCAAGGTTGATGGATTCATCGAAGCTGCTGAAGTGCGCGAGGGAGATTCGTGTCCTTCATGCTCGACTCCGGTAGTGATTGATCGCGCGATTGAAATTGGTCATATATTCCAACTTGGTCGAAAGTATGCCGAAGCACTCGATCTGACAGTTCTTGATAAAGAAGGAAAAGCTCGCGTTGTGACAATGGGCTCATATGGGATTGGTGTCTCGCGCGCTGTTGCTGCGATTGCTGAACAGTGCCACGATGAAATTGGACTTGTTTGGCCAGAAGAAATTGCACCAGCAAAGGTTCATATTGTTGCAACTGGCAAAGATGATGAGCCTTTTGCCGTCGCAGAAAAGATTGCTCTTGAATTGGAAGGTAAAGGCGTCTCGGTCATGTTTGATGACCGGCGTGATTCAAGTCCAGGCGTGAAGTTCAAAGATGCCGAGCTCATCGGAAATCCTTACATCGTCATTGTGGGCAAAGGTCTGCAAGAAGGCAAAGTTGAATTCCGTGTACGCAAGAGTGGTGAGAAGTCAGAATTTCCTGTAGGGGAGATTGTTGCGCACGTAATGAAACTTGTCGACTAATTTTCACGTGGAAATCTCCGTTGAAGTAATCATCTTTCTAGTTTTGGCCTCAGGGTTTGCCGGCTTTGTGGATTCAATCGCTGGTGGCGGGGGGCTCATACAACTTCCTTCACTGCTAATTTCGATGCCCAACACAGCGCCATCACTTCTACTTGGCACAAATAAACTTCCTTCATTTCTTGGAACTCTTGGCGCCACAGCGTCTTACCTCCGTCGCGTAAAACCAGACTTCAAACTTGCTTTGATTATGGCTATTCCGGCATTCATCGGTTCTGGTCTTGGAGCCAGCGCCGCAACTCGAATTCCAAAAGATGCATTTAAACCCATCATCCTCTTTCTCCTTATTGCTGTTGCAATCTATACCTGGCGGAAGAAAGAACTTGGCCTAGTCGAAAATTTCCGTTTCGCACGCAAGCACCAAGTAAGCATGGGAGCGCTCGCGGGATTAGTTATTGGTTTTTACGATGGCATCTTTGGTCCCGGTACCGGATCTTTCCTAATGTTGATTCTTGTGGCGCTACTTGGGTTTGCATTTCTGCAGGCTTCTGTTACTGCAAAAATCGTTAATCTTGCGACCAATCTTGGTGCGATTGTGGTCTTTGGGTTCAATGGAAAGATCATGTGGATATTGGGATTGACGATGGCAATCGGCAACATCACAGGAGGATTCCTCGGTGCACGCTGGGCAATGAAGGGTGGCTCCGCTCTCATCCGAAAAGTCTTCCTTGTAGTCACCACACTTCTGATCATTCGCTTGACTTATGACACCTTTTTAAGAAGCTGAGAAATCGGGTAAACTGCAGCTCCCACAATTGAATAACAACTCCATAAGTAGGTATATATGTCACTCGCTAGCAATCTCACCGAACTACTCAATCCTGCTGTCACTCGTGCAGGTTTTGTCCTAGAAGAAGTCACTGTTACTCCAGTCGGTAAAAGACGCCTCATCTCTGTTGTCGTTGACTGTGAGAATCGGAACCCCTCTCTTGATGAAGTCACCGTCGTTTCGAAGGAAGTTTCATCAATCCTTGACACATACTCACAACTGGGTGAAATGCCTTTCACGTTAGAAGTAACCACACCAGGAATAGATCGCCCGCTGACTGAACTGCGGCATTGGAAGAAAAATGTTGGTCGTTTAGTGAAAATTACGCCTCAAGCAGGCGAAAAATATGTTGCTCGTATCAAAGAAGTATTGCCTAGAGAAGTCATTCTCGAGGATAAAGGGAACGAAGAGACCGTAGCTTTTGCTGATATTTCACGCGCTCAGATCGAAGTCGAATTCAATCGCAAGGATGTGAAGTAGTGATGAATGTCGATATGAAAGTCCTTGAAGCGTTGACGATTGATCGAGATATTCCTCTTGATCGACTTATTACCGCAATTGAAATTGCCATCAAAACTGCCTACAACGAGATGGAGGGCGCAAAGCCATTCGCGCATGCAAAACTTGATCGCATTACAGGAGAGATCAAGATTGTCGTGCCTGTCTTTGGTCCCGATGGCGAGAAGATCGATGAAATTGTCGATGAACCTGCCGGATTTAGTCGCATCGCATCTTCAACTGCGCGCAAGATCATCAAAGAGAAGATGCGGGAGTCAAAAGATTTAGAGATCGTCGGCGAGTTCAGCGCTTCGGTTGGAGACATAGTCTCTGGAGTAATTCAACAAGGACGAGATCAGAAGATGGTTTACATAGATCTTGGACGAGTCGAAGGAAAGATTCCACCTCATGAACAAGTGCCCGGTGAGGTCTACAATCATGGTGATCGCATCAAATGCTTTGTCGTCGATGTGAAGCAAGGCCAAAAAGGTCCCGAAGTTCTCTTATCGCGTAGCCATCCAGCCCTGGTGAAGCAGTTATTCGCACTCGAAGTACCTGAGATTCGTGATCGGGTAGTTGAAATCATGGGAGTTGCGCGTGAAGCAGGTCATCGCACCAAGATTGCAGTTCGTGCTCATCGTGCTGGCGTTAGTCCCAAAGGTGCGCTCATAGGTCCAATGGGAGCGCGGGCTCGCGCTGTGATGGATGAATTACATGGCGAGAAAATTGACATCGTTGATTGGTCAGATCAGCCAGCTGAATATGTCGGAAATGCTCTTGCACCAGCGCGCGTTTCGAAAGTGGAAGTCGTCAATGCAGATACTCGTTCTGCCAAAGTGATTGTTCCCGACTATCAACTCTCATTAGCGATTGGTAAGGATGGCCAGAACGCTCGCCTGGCAGCACGTCTTACAGGTTGGCGCATTGATATCCATTCGGATGGAGCAGCCCAGGGAGATACGCCTGAAGTTTCGTAATTCAGGACCCCTAGGAGTATGGTTGCGCCGTGAGGATTTCCCTCACGAATCTCCCACAGGAGCGAAAGCACATGGCACTCAAATGAGCACCACACAATCATGAGTAGGTCAATTTAGGCTTCGCGTTTCCCAGTAAACGTGGGGCCACAAAAGGAGAAAAGTGGCAAAGGTCCGCGTTTACGAATTAGCAAAAGATGTTGGGATGGATAGCAAGGATGTCCTTGCAAAACTCCAAGAGATGGGCGAGTTTGTTCGCTCTGCATCATCAACAGTTGAACCACCCGTCGTTCGAAAATTTCTTGAGAAGTTTCCGCCTGTAGCAAAACCCGCGGGCGAAGAGAAGCCGGCGAAGAAAGCGCCTGCGAAGAAAGCAGCTGCAAAGAAAGCGCCTGTCCAAGAATCGGTCGAGTCTCCGACAGTAGAGATTCCCGAAACTCCTGCGCCGATCACGCAAACATCACCGACTCCACCTGCTCGCCCAACAGATATTCCAGCTACACCAAATCCAGTTCCTCCGCGTCCACCACAAGGACGTCCCAGCGCGCCACGTCCTGGAAACAATCCATTTGGAACACCAAACGCACCGCGTCCACCACAAGCACGACCAAGTTCAAGTCGTCCGGGAAATAATCCATTTGGAACTCCAGGTGGTCCACGACCACCACGTCCCCTTGGAAATTCTTCTGGGGGCGCAGGTGCACCACAACGTCCAGGCGGACCGCGCGGTGGAAATATGTCAGGCCCTCGCCCAGGTTCTGTTCGTCCAGGTTTTGCTGCACGTCCACCACGTCCTGATGGCGCACAACGTCCAGGTGGCGGTGGAAAATTTGGCGGAGCACCATCAACACAATCTCCTTATCGCACACAAGGCGGACCACAACGTCCCGGTGCTGGTGGAAAACCAGGTGGCGGAGGATTTGCTCCCGGTAGACCAGGTGCACGTCCTGGCGCTGGTGGAGCATTTGGAAAGAATGCTGGCAAGAAAAAGAATTACAAGAGTAAGAAAACTCGCCGTGAAGAGATCGACAATATGCAAGCGCCAACTCTGGGTGGCGCTGTTGTTCCTCGCGGTGACGGAAGTACTCCTATTCGACTTCGCCGTGGTGCATCTCTTGCTGACTTCGCCGAGAAAATTGGCGCAGATCCCGCAGCACTGGTTTCCGTACTTTTCCATTTAGGTGAGATGGTTACGGCCACACAATCAGTAGATGAGGACACGCTTCATGTTCTAGGTGGCGAATTCGGCTACAAGATCACTGTCGTGTCTCCGGAAGATGAAGACCGCGAAATTCTTGAAGAGTTTGACATCAATCTCGAACAAGAACTCTCTGACGTCAATCCGGATGAACTTAGCATTCGTCCTCCCGTCGTTACTGTCATGGGCCACGTTGATCACGGTAAGACTCGTCTTCTTGATGCTATTCGCCAAACCGAAGTTGTGAAAGGCGAAGCAGGCGGAATTACCCAACACATTGGTGCATATCAAATTCACCACGATCATGCTGGCGTGAATCGTGCGATTACTTTCATCGATACACCAGGTCACGAAGCGTTCACCGCTATGCGTGCGCGTGGTGCGAAGGTGACTGATATCGCAGTTCTCGTAGTAGCTGCTGATGATGGAGTTATGCCTCAAACCATCGAAGCCCTCAACCATGCCCAAGCTGCGAGCGTCCCAATCGTTGTTGCGGTAAACAAGGTTGATAAGGAAGGTGCCAATCCCGGCAAAATTCGCCAACAGCTCACCGAATACAACTTGGTAGCTGAGGAATATGGCGGAGATACGCTCTTTGTCGATGTTTCTGCTGCAAAGGGAACAGGTATTGATGAACTGGTTGAAGCAATCTTGCTCACGGCTGATGCTGCGATTGATCTCCGAGCAATTCATGAAGATGATGCTCGTGGCGTCGCAATTGAAGCCCACCTTGACCGCGGACGTGGCCCCGTTGCCACAGTTCTTGTCCAACGCGGAACGCTTGAAGTTGGAGATGCAATTGTTGCTGGAAGCGCATTCGGTCGCGTTCGCGCGATGATGGATGAGTTCGGACATGCGGTTGAGATCGCTGGTCCGTCACGTCCAGTTCAAGTTCTTGGTTTCACCTCCGTACCAAGTGCTGGAGATAGTTTTATCGTCGCACCTGACGATAGAACTGCTCGTCAGATCGCTGAGAAGCGCCAAGCTGGTGAGCGCCATGCAGCGCTTGCGAAAGCGCGTAAGAAAGTTTCCTTGGAAGACTTCCTCGAGAAGTCCAAGGTCACCACTCTTAATCTCATCCTCAAGGGTGACGTCAGCGGTTCGGTTGAAGCGCTGGAAGATGCACTCATCCAACTTGATGTCGGAACTGAAGTTGATTTGCGTGTCATCCACCGTGGAGTTGGAGCGATTACTAAGAGCGATGTAACTCTTGCTTCAGCATCTGGCGCGGTCATCGTTGGCTTCAATGTAAAGCCCGAAGCTCATACTGCGATCTTTGCTGATGAAGAAGGCGTCGAAGTTCGCTTCTATTCCGTCATCTACAAAGCAATTGAAGAGATCGAAGCTGCGCTTAAGGGACTTCTCAAGCCAGAATTCGAAGAGGCCACTATCGGAACGGCTGAAGTTCGAGAAATCTTCAAGTCAAGCAAGTTCGGAACAATTGCTGGTTCGATGGTCTCCACGGGAGTCATCAAGCGCAACGCAAAAGTTCGCGTACTTCGTGATGGCGTTGTCATTGGCGACAACCTCACAGTTGAGTCACTCAAGCGATTCAAAGATGACGCGACTGAAGTCCGAGAAGGATTTGAGTGCGGTATCGGCGTAGGCTCCTTCAAAGATATCCAGATCGGAGATACTTTCGAAGTCTTCGAGATGCGTGAGAAGAAGCGGGCATAAATCATGGGTAATTCACATCGAGCCGCGAAAGTCGCAGACCGCATCAAAGTGGTCGTGGCTTCCGCGCTCGAAAACAAAGTAAAGGATCCACGCCTCGGTTTCATAACAATTACCGACGTGCGCATCACAGGCGATCTGCAACAAGCTTCAATCTTCTACACTGTTTTGGGCGATGATGAGGCTCGAGCAAACACGGCGAAAGCTTTAGAGAGTGCTAAAGGATTGCTCCGTACTGAAGTTGGGCGTGAATTAGGCACACGCATCACCCCAACTCTTGCCTTCTTTGCCGATGCGTTATCTGAAACTGCGCGAAACTTCGAAGATCTTTTGGATCAAGTTCGCAAACAAGATGAAGAGATTGCGCATCTGCGTGATACTCACCAACCCATTGGCGGCACAGATCCTTATCGCGCACCGCGTATCCGCGACGCAGAATGACAACTAACGACGGTTTTGTCATCATTGACAAGCCTGCGGGTATCACCAGCCACGATGTCGTAGCTAAATTACGGAAGAAATTTGGGACGAAGCGCGTAGGTCATGCAGGGACTCTTGATCCCATGGCTACCGGTGTCCTTGTAGTTGGAATAAATAACGCCACCAAGTTTCTCCAATACATCACTGAAGGGAAGAAGAGTTATCTCGCGACGATACGTCTCGGCCAATCAACTACGACTGATGATCGCGAAGGCGAAGTAATTGAAAGTAGTGATTGGAATTCTGTCACCGATGAAGCTATTCAAAGTTTTCTTGCTTCCCAATTAGGGACTATCTTGCAGAAACCGAGCAAAGTGTCAGCAATCAAGATTGGTGGCGAACGAGCATACGATTTAGTGAGACAAGGCAAAGAAGTTGATATACCTGCTCGCGAAGTGATCATTTATTCGCTCGAAGTAAACTCGATAGTTCGTGGAGAATTTCTCGATATTGATATCGCCGTTCAATGTTCGGCTGGGACTTATATCCGCTCCATTGCGCGCGATCTCGGTGATGCTTTACACGTGGGTGGTCATCTCATCGCGCTTCGACGTACCGAAGTCGCACCTTTCTCTGAAAAAGAAGCGCAATCGCTAGATGAGTGCGAAATTCATCCTCTTGTTTCAAGTATTTCCCAGATCATGCCGACCAGATCAATCGACTTTGCCGAGAAAAGCGAACTCTCTTTTGGGCGAGCGCTGACCAAATCTGACTTTGAAGGCCCTGGCGTCGCGATATCACCAGACGGAGCGGTTGCGGCAATCATCGAAAATCGTGATTACGGCGCACAACCACTGGCTGTTTTCAATTCGTGAAAGAATATCGGCGATGAGATTTATTCCTGACATTACTTGGCATGGTGCGCCAATCCATGGCGCTGCGCTTGCGATTGGAATTTTTGATGGTGTGCACCTCGGACATCAGGCCATCATTAATGAAGGTCTCAAGCAAGGACTTCCTGTCACCGCACTTACTTTTGATCCCCATCCCACATCAATCTTCGCTCCTGATCGAGTACCCACGCGATTATTGACGCTCCATAATCGAGTGCATCAACTCGCGACGCATGGCGCCACGACCACCGCAATCATCAAATTCACCGAAGACTTTTCCCGTTTGACTCCACAGGAATTTATCGATCAAGTTCTTATCCCGACTTTCGATCCACAACTTGTGATGGTCGGAGTGAATTTCACGTTTGGCGCAAAAGCCGCCGGAAATGTTGAATATCTGCAGACGCATGCTCCATTTAATGTAGTGGGAGTTCCGTTGCTTCAGCGCGGAAACGCTACGGTCTCATCAACTCGGATTAGAGAAGCGGTCAAAGCAGGAAATATCGAGATAGCAAATGAACTTCTCTCGCGACCACATCAGCTTGTTGGTCCTGTCATTCATGGCGAGAAACGTGGACGAACCATTGGATATCCCACCGCAAACATCGGCTTAGATTCCCTTGCGACGATTCCTTCGGATGGCGTTTATGCCGGTTGGTTATCGGTCGCACATCATCGTTGGCCAGCCGCGATATCTATTGGCACCAATCCAACGTTTGATGGTGTTCGTGGGCGACAAGTTGAGGCATATGCGCTCGATCGTGATGATTTGGATCTGTACGATCAAGAAGCGACAGTCGAATTTGGTTGGAGATTGCGTGACACCATCAAATTCGCTGGTCTCGAGGAATTGCTCGCTCAAATGAAAATTGACTGTGATGAGGCGCGGAAATTGACGCATTCTCACGCGTAATTTCCTCTCGATTTTTGATATCTCGCACGCGCTGGTAGATTTCAACCCTCAAGCGAGAAACTGTGCGCTCGTGTATAAGACCGAGAGCCCTCGTGAAAGATGTAAAGGAAGTTAGACCATGGCATTAACACCTGCCGAGAAAAAAGAAATCATCAACAAGTTTGGCGCCTCTGCATCCGACACAGGAAGCCCCGAAGCACAAGTTGCACTTCTCTCAAAGAGAATTGAACAAGTAACTGAGCACCTACAAACAAACCAACATGACCACCACAACCGTCGTGGCCTCTTATTGCTCGTAGGTCGCCGCCGCAGAATTTTGCAATACCTTGCAAAGACAGATATCGCTCGTTATCGCGCGATCATCGACAAACTCGGCATCCGCCGATAGTTTGCTTAAAAACTAAATACTCAACCCAGCACAACACCGGATGATTGGTCCTCGGTGGTGGCTTACGGATTTATACAAGAACGCCGTGGGCTTCGATCGAAGATCCATTCTCTGGCCGGGTGCTGGCAATAGAGAATAGGAGAGACCCATGGAGGGTCAAGACGTTAAGTCTGCCGTTGCAACAATAGACAACGGAAAGTTTGGAAAACGAGAAATTCGTTTTGAAACCGGCCGCCTAGCGCGCCAAGCTGCAGGAACTGCAGTTGTGTACCTCGATGATGATTCGATGTTGCTTTCTGCAACAACCGCATCTAAATCACCACGTGAACAATTCGACTTCTTCCCACTCACTGTGGATGTAGAAGAGCGTATGTATGCGGTCGGAAAGATCCCCGGATCCTTCTTCCGTCGCGAAGGTCGTCCATCGGAAGATGCGATTCTGACCTGTCGTCTGATCGATCGCCCGCTACGTCCATCATTTATCAAGGGACTTCGTAACGAAGTTCAGATTGTTGTGACCGTCATGGCACTCAATCAAGACCACATGTACGACGTAGTCGCAATCAATGCCGCTTCGATGTCCACACAACTTGCTGGTCTTCCATTCTCTGGCCCGATTGGTGGAGTACGTGTTGCTCTCATTGATGGCCAATGGGTGGCATTCCCTAATCACAGCGATCTTGAGCGCGCGGTCTTCGACATGGTTGTTGCTGGTCGCATCGCTGGTGATGATGTTGCAATCATGATGGTTGAAGCAGAAGCTACTACGAAGACAATTGGTCTCATCCAAGGTGGAGCACAAGCCCCAACTGAAGAAATCGTTGGACAAGGCCTTGAAGCTGCAAAACCATTTATCCGCATCCTCTGCGAAGCACAACTAGAGCTCGCGAAAGTTGCCGCAAAGCCAACTGCAGAATTCCCAGTCTTCTTGGATTACCAAGCAGATGTTTTCGAAGCAGTCGAGAAGGCAGCTAAATCTGATCTTGCAAAGGCGCTCACAATTTCCGGTAAGCAAGAGCGCGAGACTGAAATCGATCGCATCTCTGCTGCCACAAATGAATCACTTGCTGCTTCATTTGAAGGTCGCGAGAAAGAGATTCCAGCCGCATTCCGATCCTTGACCAAGAAATTGGTTCGCCAACGCGTTCTTCGCGACAAGATCCGTATTGATGGTCGCGGACTTCGCGATATCCGTCCGCTCACCGCTGAAGTAGAAGTTGTACCTCGCGTACACGGTTCAGCAATCTTCGAACGTGGCGAGACTCAGATCCTTGGAATCACTACGCTCAATATGTTGAAGATGGAACAACAACTCGACACATTGAATCCAGAAGATCACAAGCGTTATATGCATAACTACAACTTCCCGCCATACTCCACCGGAGAAACAGGCCGCGTTGGTTCACCGAAGCGCCGCGAAATCGGTCATGGTGCGCTCGCAGAACGCGCTCTTCTTCCCGTGCTACCTGCACGCGAAGAGTTCCCATATGCGATTCGCCAAGTCTCCGAAGCTCTCGGCTCCAACGGTTCAACATCGATGGGATCTGTGTGCGCCTCAACGCTCTCACTCCTTAACGCAGGTGTTCCTTTGAAGGCACCAGTTGCAGGTATTGCGATGGGTCTCATCTCAGATGACGTTGATGGCAAGACTGAATATGTAGCACTTACCGACATCCTTGGCGCTGAAGATGCATTTGGCGATATGGACTTCAAAGTCGCTGGAACAAAAGAGTTCGTTACTGCTCTCCAGCTCGATACTAAGCTCGATGGAATTCCTGCCAGCGTCCTTGCTGCAGCGCTCCACCAAGCTAAGGAAGCGCGCCTCGCGATTCTC
>JBJTHB010000067.1:0-2538 GCA_046094245.1 Actinomycetota bacterium | reverse complement strand
AGCGTCAGCGAGGAATTAACCGGCGTTCGTTGGCGGTAACCTACGCACATGCATGAGGCGTACGACGTTCATCACGTCCAAGAAAAATGGCTTCCCATCTGGGATGACCTTGCGCCATTTCGTTCGGGCAGAACAGATGATCCACGCCCAAAGAAGTACGTGCTCGATATGTTTCCATATCCTTCAGGCGACCTTCACATGGGTCATGCTGAGGCGTATGCCCTGGGCGATGTAATCGCACGTTATTGGGTACAAAAAGGTTTCAACGTCATGCACCCAATCGGTTGGGATGCATTTGGATTACCCGCTGAAAATGCGGCAATTAAGCGGAATGAAGATCCAAGTATTTGGACTTACGAAAATATCCATACTCAACGCGCCTCGATGCGACGTTATGCATGTTCTTTTGATTGGGATCGAGTTCTTTATACGTGCGATCCGGAGTACTACAAGTGGAATCAATGGATCTTTAATCGGATGTATGAAAAGGGTCTTGCTTATCGAAAGGATTCCGCAGTCAATTGGTGCCCCGATTGCCAGACTGTACTTGCAAACGAACAAGTTGTTGCTGGACTCTGCGAACGATGCGATAACCAAGTCACGAAGAAGAAGTTGAATCAGTGGTATTTCAAGATAACTGACTATGCCGAACGTTTACTTGCTGACATGCAACAACTCGAGGGTAAGTGGCCCGAGAAGGTCTTAACTATGCAGCGCAACTGGATCGGAAAGTCCGTTGGCGCCGAAGTGACATTTGAAATTGAAGGAAGTAGCAAGCCTGTTGTCATTTATACGACCAGACCGGACACTTTGTATGGCGCGACATTCATGGTTGTTGCGGTTGATAGCGACTTAGCACGAGAACTTGTTGCCGGAACATCAGTCGAAACTGAATTCAATAAATACTTTGATTCCGTTAAGGCCGCAAGCGACATTGATCGCCTGGCAACTGACCGTCCGAAGACGGGTGTCTTCTTGGGTCGTCATGCAATCAACCCGGTCAATGGAGAGAGAATTCAAATCTGGGCTAGTGATTACGTGCTTGCTGATTACGGAACTGGTGCGATTATGGCGGTGCCGGCGCACGATCAGCGCGATTTGGATTTCGCTCGCGCAATGAAACTTCCTGTACGGGTGGTCGTAGAGACTGAGGAAGAAGATCCTGCAATAAGCGGTATTGCCACCGATGGAGATGGAAAGCTCATCAACTCCGGCTCATTAAATGGACTTAGTAGCGCTGACGCCATTAAGAAAATAACCTCTGAACTTGAGGCTAAAGGTCTTGGAAAAGCGTCGAATAATTATCGTCTTCGCGATTGGTTGATTTCACGTCAACGTTATTGGGGTACACCTATCCCAATCATTCATTGCGAAAAGTGTGGTGAAGTTCCAGTTCCAGATGATCAACTTCCAGTAAGACTGCCTGATTCATCAACGTTAGATCTGAAACCCAAGGGCACTTCGCCGCTTGCGACCGCTCACGATTGGGTCAATGTTGCATGCCCTAAATGTGGTGACAAAGCGCTGCGCGACACCGACACGATGGATACATTTGTCGATTCATCGTGGTACTTCTTGCGTTACACAAGTGTCAATTCACACGACAAGCCCTTCATCAAAGAAGAAGTGGATACGTGGTTACCAGTTGACCAATATGTTGGTGGCGTAACCCACGCAATCTTGCACCTTCTATATTCGCGATTCTTCACCAAAGCGCTGCATGACATGGGGTATTTGAATTTCACTGAACCTTTTACCCGCCTTTTGAATCAAGGCATGGTCATCATGGATGGTTCTGCTATGAGCAAGAGTCGTGGAAATCTTGTCCGACTTTCAGATGAATTAGAAAAACATGGCGTCGACGCCATCCGATTGACAATGGTCTTTGCTGGTCCACCAGAAGACGATGTGGATTGGGCCGATGTCTCACCTGCGGGCTCCGCCAAATTCCTCAATCGCGCGTGGCGCCTTGCCGGCGATGTGACCAGCGCTGCAGGAATTGATGTTTCCACCGGTGATCTTGCGCTGCGTAAAATTGCGCATAAAGCTCTGCATGACATCTCTTTCGCTGTCGAATCTTTCCGATTCAACGTGGCTGTTGCACGCGTCATGGAGTTAGTGAATGCGACGCGTAAAGCAATAGATTCGGGATGCGGACCGGCTGACCCTGCAGTCCGCGAAGCGACCGAAATCGTTGCTATATCTCTCTCGTTGATTGCTCCATATACCGCAGAAGAGATGTGGGAAAAGCTCGGCCACAAGCCTTCAGTTGCGCTAGCGGGCTGGCCAACTGTTGATCCAACTCTTCTCACTCAAGATTCTGTGACCGCGATCTTTCAGATCAATGGAAAAATCAAATCGCGGGTTGAGATTTCGCCAGAGATTTCTGACTCGGATCTTGAAGCAATGGCAATGGCTGATGAAGCGGTGAAAGCCGAATTAGGTTCTCAGACTCCGATGAAGATCATCACCAAGGCGCCTAAGTTCGTAAATATCGTTGTGTAGTTCTCCCTTTCCACACGCTCTAGTTTTGCACCA
>JBJTHB010000066.1:0-2822 GCA_046094245.1 Actinomycetota bacterium | reverse complement strand
AGGCCGCTTCGAGGCCTTCGCGGAGCGCTATTAGGAAGCTGCTGAGCATGCCCCGAGCCTAAGCCCAGTTCTCTTATTTTCGCAACTCCAATGTTGCGTAATTCGGGTCACTCCGAGGAGGGGTTTTCTCCGATGTCGGGTTCCTCGGCAGGTTCTGGCGCGGGAGGGGGCTCGGTTTCGCAGAGCGATTGGGCCAAAGCTGCGGCGCATTTTTCAATCTGCCACTCTCGTGCACCATTGAGTCGCAGTTGAGTTTCTACTTTTGCAACTAGGGATTGCGAAAAGTCGTGGCTCTTTTCAGCGCCATTATCAAAAGTTATTTTGCGAGCAACCTCTGGAGTGAGCAGATTCTCCACTGGGATCGAGTTGGCAGTAGCGATGTCATTTAAGCGAATTCGCGCATGCATTACTCGCGCATATGCCATTGGGTATTTAGCCCTCCAAATTTTCACAGGAGGAAGAGAATCGGTTCTACTCCGTAGTTGAGGCCAATCACTTTCTGGTAAGGACGTTGCTCGTTGGTACGTTTCAAACCAATGTTTTACATAACTCTTTTGAATCTCGTTACGTACACGAGCTTTTGCTTCTGGGATTTTCATCAATTCGTCAACGCTTTTTAATCGTGACTGCGCCATCGCAGAGATAACAGCATCAGAGAGAAGTCGACCTGGAGCGAGATCAATCTGAGAAGCAATTCTGTCTCGCTCATTCCACAGTTCGCGAACTATTGCCATTTGATATCGAGACTTGATTTGATGCATTCCGGATGTCCGGCGCCATGGCTCTTTTCGTGGCGTACTTGGAGGTGAATTGAGTATCGAAGCGAAGTCTTGTAGCGCCCACTCCAACTTTCCTTGGCTTTCAAGTAACTCAGCGACTTTATCGCGAAGATCGATAAGGACTGCCACATCGAGTGCGGCGTAGTCCAACCACTCTTGTTGTAGTGGTCGAATGGACCAATCAACCGCAGAATGTTCTTTTGCAAGAGCAATCTCTAAGAGACTTTCGCAGAGTGAACCAAGTCCTACGCGTGGCAAGCCTGCTATTCGAGCGCCTAATTCAGTATCAAAAAGGCGCTTGGGATTGAGGCCAAAATCCCGTAAACATGGGAGATCTTGCGTGCTGGCATGAATGACTACTTCGTCGCGGCTCAAGCAATCATCTAGTTCTGCAATAACGCGTGCAGAGTTCGGGTGAGAATGTATTGCAATGGGGTCAATGAGATGAATTCCGCTTCCTCGGCGAAAGATCTGTATCAAATATGCCCGCGAGCTATACCTGAAGCCTGAAGCTCGTTCTGCATCGATTGCGATTGGACCAGCGCCATTTCTTATGTCGGCGATACATGCAGCCAAAGAATCGAGATTGTGGATTACAGGAGGTGTGCCTTGATCTGGAACATGAAGTGCCCGCATGTGAATCTTCGCTATGTGGTGGCGACTAACGCCGACGAGGTAGCGAACTAACTCCCTCTGGTACAGGAGCCAGTCCAGCAGCGCTCGACATTAAGTCGAGCCAAGCGCCAACATGCTTCAACAACTCAGTTGCATTTGTGGGAGTCCACGATGCACGAATTTCTATCTCGGAGGATTCATCACTTGTCGAAAGTTGTCCGTAGGAGGCGCTCATGACTCGTGTGACGGTTCCGCTTGGAGCCACGAATTCGGCGCCAGAGTTGTGAAGAGCATCCATAAACCACGACCAACCGACATCGGGGAGAAGTGGATCAGATTCCATCTCTGTCTCAAGAGCCGAGCGCACAAATGTGACGCATCGGAATTTTCCTTCCCATGTTTCCTGTCCCTCGGGGTCATGGAGCAAGACAAATCGACCAGTAGCAATATCTTCTATTTCGCCATCACTATCAACGAGTCTTGGGTCAGTGAGATCTGCAGATACAGCGTAGGCAAATGGCGCTAGACGTTGAGGGGCGGGAATCTCTTCCATGACTATTTCCGAGCGCGGTGAAAGATTTTTCATCTCCGCGACGAACGAATGAAAAAGATCTGTTGGATTTGCCACTATCTAAGGGTAAGAGAGCGGTAATTGAAGTTATGGAAGCCACGAGGAGAGAGTGACGCTAGGCTTTTGGCATGGGCTCACTTTTGGCTTTGTTCTCCAGCATTCTCTGGGGAACAGCTGATTACCTCGCTGGAAATCTTGCAAAACGTTTCAAGGCCCTTGCCGTTACGGGAGTATCACAAACCTTCGGATTGCTCTTCGGTCTCTCAGCTATTGCCATCACAGGTTCATACATCACTCCAACACTCTCGCTTGATGGATATTTCATTCCAGGTGTGATCGCAGGAATCGCCGGTTTTATCGGCCTGACCGCTTTTTACACGGGGCTGGCAACTGGTCGCATGGGCGTTGTTTCACCGATTAGCTCACTGTCAGTCGTCATTCCACTCGTGTATGCATTGATTCAAGGTGAACGTCCATCGACCGCTCAAACTATTGGAATTGTTATTGCTATTGCAGGCGCATTCATGGCTAGCGGTCCTGAGGTCAAGAATGGATTACCCATCAAACCGCTCGTCTATGCGGTGGTTGCCGCGCTTGGATTTGGTACAGCGCTCACCTTTATTGCAATTGGCTCTGAAACAGACTCACTTCACACTATGACTGCAATGCGATGCGCATCAGTTTCTGTCTGCGTTCTGATTGCGCTCCGCTATCGAACCCTTGGAGGATTTTCACGTGCGCATATGCCCTTGCTGATTTTTATTGGCGTCGCTGATTTTCTTGCGAATTTCTTGTTAGGTGTAGCGACCACCAAGGGCTTAGTTTCAATAGCAATGGTCTTCGGATCTCTATTTCCG
>JBJTHB010000065.1:0-16366 GCA_046094245.1 Actinomycetota bacterium | reverse complement strand
AATTCCTATCAACTTCTTCACGCCAATCTTCATATTTGCTCGCATCACGGGCTGGGCTGGTCATGTAATTGAACAGCGTCTCGACAATAAGATAATTAGACCTTCAGCACACTATGTAGGTCCTGAGAATCGTCCTTTTGTTCCATTGGATCAACGGTAAAAAGAGAGAAAAGGTATAGCGATGTCATCACAGATCACGACCTCAGATCTTCCATTCGACCAAGAAATGGTCGACATCGTTGATTATGTGATGAATTATGAAATTACCTCAGAGTTGGCATACAGCACTGCATGGAATTGTTTTATCGACACTATTGGTTGTGGCCTCGAGTCTCTCGAATATCCAGCATGCACAAAGTTACTTGGCCCGATCGTCCCTGGTGAAAGAATCTCTAATGGTGTGAGAGTTCCGGGAACGGATTTTGAATTAGATCTCGTACAAGGAGCTTTCAATATTGGAACTGTGATTCGTTGGTTGGATTTCAACGATACCTGGCTCGCAGCGGAATGGGGACATCCTTCCGACAATCTAGGCGGCATTTTGGCCACTGCAGATTGGTTGTCTCGACATGCGATTGCGGACAGAAGCACACCACTTACGATGCGCGATGTATTTACTGCAATGATCAAAGCTCATGAAATCCAAGGTTGTATCGCATTGGAGAACTCATTCAATAAAGTTGGTCTAGATCATGTCATCTTGGTAAAAATAGCTTCGACTGCGGTTGTAGCGCAGATGATGGGCTTGAGTCGCCAACAGATACTCAATGCGGTTTCACTAGCCTGGGTTGATGGTCAATCACTTCGTACATATCGCCATTTTCCGAATGCTGGTTCGCGCAAATCATGGGCTGCCGGAGATGCGACATCTCGCGCAGTTCGTTTAGCGCTGATGGCACAAGCGGGGGAGATGGGCTATCCATCCGCTCTTTCCGCACCGACATGGGGTTTTTATGATGTTTCATTCAAAGGCAAGAAATTTGAGTTTCAACGTAAGTATGGCTCATATGTGATGGAGAACGTCCTCTTCAAAATTTCATATCCAGCTGAATTTCACGCTCAGACAGCAGTCGAAGCAGCTCATATTCTTTATACAAAGATGCAGGAGCTTGGTAAGACTTCTGAAGACATTGTCACAATCAAGATTCGTACTCATGAAGCATGTATCCGCATCATTGATAAAAAAGGTCCGCTGCGAAATCCGGCTGACCGTGATCACACAATTCAATATATGGTCGCAATCCCATTGATTTTTGGCAGATTGACTGCGCGCGATTACGAAGACGAGATTGCTGCAGATCCTAGAATCGACGCTCTTCGCGAAAAGATGAGTTGTGTCGAAGATCCTCAATTCACCAATGATTATCACGATCCTGAGAAACGTTCGATAGCCAATGCTATGACTATCACCTTCAAAGATGGGACATCAACTGAAGAAATTGCAATCGAATATCCAGTAGGTCACAAGCGGCGACGTGAAGAAGGTCTACCGCTATTAGTAAAGAAATATCGCACCAATCTCGCTCGTATCTTTAATGCGGAACAACAGGAGAGAATTGCCTCGCTTACACTCGATTATGCGAAACTGTCTGCGACTCCGGTCAATGAAGTATTAGATCTCTTTGTGAAGAAAGATTGATTCGTTAGCGATTTTGCGGAAAACCGAGGTTGATGCCGCCGTGGCTAGGGTCTAACCATCTACTGGTCACAACTTTTCCGCGTGTGAAGAAATGAACACCTTCTGTACCGTGAGCATGAGTGTCGCCGAATAATGAGCTTTTCCATCCGCCAAATGAGTAATACGCAGTCGGGACAGGAATCGGAACATTGATACCGATCATTCCAACCTGGACTTCATTTTGAAAACGTCGCGCAGCTCCTCCGTCATTTGTGAAAATTGCGGTGCCATTGCCATATTGATGAAGATTGATCAACGCTAATCCCTCGTCATAACTCTTCACACGAATGACTGAAAGCACTGGTCCGAAAATCTCATCCCTGTAAATACTCATATCAGGAGTCACGCGATCAAAGAGCGTTGGACCAAGCCAGAAACCTTCCGCAGCACCATTCACATCAGGATTGCGACCATCGACGACAATTGTTGCGCCCTCGCGCACGCCTGCATCCACATACGAAGCAACTTTGTCGCGATGGACAGCAGTAACAAGTGGACCCATATCTGAACCTTGAGTGCCATCTCCAGTCTTCAAAGTGCTCATTCGTTGTGAGATCTTTTCGATGAGTGCATCAGCAACGGGCTCTACAGCAACTAGTGCAGATATCGCCATGCAACGTTCTCCTG
Organism: Actinomycetota bacterium; assembly: GCA_046094245.1. Classification (GTDB taxonomy): domain Bacteria; phylum Actinomycetota; class Actinomycetes; order Nanopelagicales; family Nanopelagicaceae; genus MAG-120802. Next base: position 14,061 of record JBJTHB010000065.1, on the reverse strand, counting down.
CTGAACCAAATCCAGCATTGACTGCAGCATCTGCTGCAAGGTCTAAATCTGCATCGGGTAGAACAAGCATGTGATTCTTTGCCCCACCAAGTGCCTGTACTCGTTTGCCATTCTTCGTACCAACCTCGTAGATGTATCGCGCAATCGGAGTTGAGCCAACAAATGAAATCGAGGCTATACCTGGATGTTCAAGGAGTCGATCGACTGCGACTTTGTCTCCATGCACAACATTGAATACTCCATCCGGAAGTCCTGCTTCTTTCCAGAATTCTGCGATCAGGTTTACTGGCGAAGGATCTTTCTCGCTTGGCTTGATTATCACTGCATTTCCAGCAGCAATAGCAATCGGGAAGAACCACATAGGTACCATTGCTGGGAAATTGAAGGGCGAGATGATTGCGCACACTCCAAGTGGTTGGCGTATCGAGTAGACATCAATACTCGTCGATGCATTTTCAGAGTATGAACCTTTGAGTAAGTGGGGAATTCCGCAGGCGAATTCCACAACTTCAAGTCCGCGAGTTACTTCACCCAGTGCGTCGGATAGGACTTTGCCATGTTCTGCCGTAATGCGCGCCGCAACCTCTTCTTTGCGCGCATTGAGAATCTCTCGGAATGCGAAGAGAACTTGCACTCGCTTGGCTAAAGATGCGTTACGCCATTCTTGTTGAGCTGTAGTTGCTACATCAACGGCATGATCAATGACTTCTACCGTTGCGAAATCAACTCTCCCAGTAACTTTTCCTGTGGCGGGATTGTAGACATCACCCGATCTCGTCGCCTTGCCGCTCCAATACTTTCCGCCAATGTGGTGGGTAATGGTTGTGAATTCACTCATCGTGTCGCCAGCATCCTTCTATCGGGAGCTTCCGGTGTAGTGCTTGTCAGTTAACGTGAACACTTCATCGAGAATTTCCAAGCCTTCACTAAATTCACTTTCAGAGATATTGCATGGCGGGACTACATGCATTCGATTGAAATTTGTAAAGGGCATTAATCCACGCTTTTTACATTCGGCGACAAGCTCATTCATCGCTGGACTTGAACCTGCGTATGGAGCCAGTGGCTCACGAGTTGTGCGGTCCTTTACTAGGTCAAGCGCCCAGAAGACACCGAGGCCACGGACTTCACCAATGACTGGATGTTTCTCTGCCAATGCGCGTAATCCAGGACCAATGACTTTCTCGCCCATCATCGCAGCATGTTCGACGATCTTCTCAGCTTTCATGACATCGATTGTTGCGACTGCCGCAGCGCAGGCCATGGGATGGCCGGAATACGTGAGTCCGCCTGGGAAAACCCGTTCATCAAAAGTCTTTGCGACGTTATTTGAGATTACAACACCGCCAAGCGGAATATATCCAGAGTTCACGCCTTTTGCGAAGACAATCAAATCTGGATGTGCCGAGGAATGTTGGTACGCGAACCATTTTCCAGTACGCCCAAAACCAGACATAACTTCATCTGCGATCCAAAGAATTCCATATTTATCGCAAAGAGCACGAACACCTTCGAGATAGCCTTGAGGTGGAATCAATACTCCGGCTGTGCCAACCACGGATTCGATAAGAATTGCAGCGATGGTATTCGGTCCCTCAAAAGTGATGACTGATTCAAGATGCTCAAGTGCGCGTTTGCATTCTTCCTCTTCGTCCTTAGACCAGAATGCGCTTCGATACGAATAGGGACCAAAGAAGTGCACATGTCCATAAGCAAATTCATTCGGCCAGCGACGAGGGTCGCCCGTTGCTGAAATAGCAGATGTGGTGTTGCCATGATATGAGCGATAAAAAGAGAGGATTTTGTGACGTTTTGTATGAAGTCGAGCCATGCGAATTGCATTCTCTACGCCGTCTGCGCCACCGTTAGTGAAGAAGACTTTCTGATGATGAGGACTGGCTAATTCGACAATGCGTTTTGCGGCTTCACCGCGCGCCTCATTCGCTACTTGTGGCGCAACTGTTGTTAGTAGATCAGCCTGTTTCTTAATGGCATCTACGACAACGGGATGTTGGAAGCCGATATTGGTGAAGACAAGTTGGCAGGAAAAATCAAGATATTTCTTGCCGTCAAAGTCCCAGAAGTAAGAACCTTTACCGGTCGCAACTGGAAGCGGCGAGATTTGGGCTTGCGCGGACCACGAATGAAAGACATGTGCTCGATCGAGATCGAAGACTTCTTTACCGCGCGCAGGGTTGGGGAGGAACTCTGACATGGCGATATCTAATCAGGTAGAAGTGAAGTACTCAACCCTTCATAGTGAATGAGATTTGGCGTCGGTATGTGTGCACGCCAGATTGCTAGGTTCCTCTAAACAGGTATCGCAGATGAGATATTGATTATGGCAAAAATCGTTGGAACAGTTCACAAACTGTTTTGTTGGTGCAGCGCAGAAGTCGCATTCTCCGATGAGTTTAGTACTCCCTGAAAAATCAATAGTTTTACGTGCATCGAAAGTGTACAGAGAACCTTCCCAAAGCCCGCGATCACCAAACTTCTCTCCGTAGCGAACGATGCCACCTTCAATTTGGTATACCTCATTGAATCCGCGCTTCTTCATAACAGTTGTGAGAATTTCACAGCGAATTCCACCGGTGCAGTAGGTAATTACTGTTTTGTTCTTTAGGTGATCGTATTTGCCACTATCTAATTCAGCGATGAAGTCCTTTGTCGTACGAACGTCTGGAACTACCGCGTTCTTGAAGCGACCAACCTTAGCTTCAAATGCATTACGTCCATCGAAGAAAACTACATCATCACCTTTTTTTGCAACGAGATCATTTACCTCTTTAGGTTTGAGGTGATGACCACCACCAATAATGCCTTCTGTTGTCACTTCAATCTCTTCTGGCACGCCAAAAGAAACTAACTCTGGTCTCGTCTTCACGCTTAAACGCGGAAAATCTTTTCCAGTGCCTTCCGACCATTTGAAGTCGATTTTTTTGAATCCGGGATACTGCTTTGTCTTCTTAATATAATTCTTAATTGCCTTGACATCTCCGCCAAGCGTTCCATTTATTCCATGACGCGAGATAAGTATGCGACCTTTGAGGTTGAGCGATGTGCACAGCGCCTCTTGCCAGAGCCTGACCGCTTCAGGATCAGTTACAGGTGCGAAGCCGTAGTACAGAATGATTTTCGTCGACACGCCTCGATTGTATTATTTGCCAGCCCAAGAGAAAAATGCGGTGAAAAGGTAGATACTCTTCGCATGGCAACCAAACCTCCGGCACGTACTAGCAAAGCTCGCAAGCCCAAAGCGACTCCAGCAGCCACCTCTCCCGAGCGGGCTGACCGAATTGACTGGTATTCACTCTATGTATACGCAATCTGTCTCGTCACGATTCTGATCTGTCTCTTTGCTCTTGTGAGTTTGGTTCGAAGTCTGGTTGATGCCGCATGGCCAGATGCTGGTTATTTCGATCCATACAGTGTGCCTAAAGAATCAACATTGAGTGCAGACCAGATTAAAGAGAATCTCACCAACCAAAACCAAAGACAATCAATCAAGAGCTTGATTAATTCAATTACAACGCTGGTAATTGCAGGGCCGATTTATCTTTACCACTGGAAGTTGGCAAAAAAGACTCGGGAGTAAATGCTTCCCGAAGCGTTTTATTTCAACCGATGGACTATTGAGCGTTCAAATACGAAAGTGCATCAGTAATAATGGTGGGGCGGAATTCTTCACCAAGTGAGATATGTCCATGCCCTGGAACAAAACGAAGTTGAGAACCTGGAATGTGTTGGGCTAGCCAATTGCTATGCGCTTTCGGAACCATGAAATCATCATCGCCCTGCCAGATCACGACGGGCTTTTTGATTGCTTCGAGACTAAAACCGAATTCTTGAATAAACGCGAGATCATCATCGATCCATCCAGTAAAGCTTTCTTTGAGCGATCTTCTCAAAGTAGCCGCACTCTCTTCAGCAACTTTTGGTGTTAATGCCTTCTTATCCGCATCCCCAATTAACCCTCCAAAAGCTTCAATCATCTGCTCGCCGGTTACTTCTCTAAAGCTTGGCGCATTTTTCTCCATCCATGCAGTAATTGCTTCTTCACCGCGAAGCGCTTCTCCGAATTCATCGTGATTCTCAGGGCCCATTCCTGCCAAGAAATCCAAGTCGTCGCGGCCATATTCGCCAACGCCAGCGAGAGTGAATGCGGCAACGCAGCGAGAATCACGCGTCATGTTGAGCGAGTGAGGCCCACCGCCTGACCAACCGATTGCAACGAAAGTTTTTATTCCGAAATGATCTAAAACTTGCGATTGGTTTTCAAGGTCACTGGCGACAGTTCGGCCACGATTACGTTCTGATAACCCATAACCAGGCCGAGAAGTAGCAATTGCAGTCACCGAATCGATTTCTTTCAGCCAACTACTCCAGGCTGTGGCATCACCAGGTGTACCGTGCAAAAAGAGAATCGCCTTATCGCTTGAGATTCCGTTATCGAGGTACTCAAAACCTCGGCCATCCTTGAGTTTCAGTATCGCCATGAAGAGATTACGAGTTAGAGCTATCTTTGCGGGTCGCGAACGCGAATATTGCGAGTCCAACCACTAATGCTCCCGCGCCAACTCCATAGGAAATTACATCCTCTGAGCGATTAGAATCGACAAATACGCCGACAAAAACGACCGCAATGATTGCCACGACGACCCCGATAAGTTTCGATTTAAGATCATCAAGATTGTTTACTCGAAGCCACAGCGGAACCTCGAGATTAGCATCGATGAAAAGCTCATACAGTCCATAACCGATGACCAGCAATACTGTTCCAAGGAGGATTGCATCGATTGCCGTTAAGACATCAACGATTGATTCCTTGAGAGAGGAGTCATTACTGATTGCCTCGATCACTACCGTAACCATTGAGATTGAACCTTGAGCCATCAACAGCAGTGCGCCAATAATCGAGGCAATTGCTGGGACAACGACTGCAAGACGAGCGAGGCTGAGAGCGCGCTTCATACCTTCAACTCTAGAGGTAATTTCATTTTCGCACGAGGGGATATGGCTTACTATCTCGATAACTATCAGCTTGGGTTGGTCCCATTACTTTTTCATGGAGATATACAGAAAAAAAGTGGGTTGTGACGGGATTGAACCGCCGACCCGGTGATTAAGAGTTACGCCACGAGGGTGGCAGCAGCTCTCAAAAACTATCGAAAGTGCCCCAAACCGATTGATTTGAGCGTCTTCATTTAGTTGTTTGCTCAGAATAGGCCAAATCTGATTTTTTCGGAAGGGTCTTTGTTGCTAACGGGCTGATTACAAAAGTGAGTTCTTTAAAGTTAGAGCGGTCATTCCTAGTGTCAGGCCTAGAAACTGGATGGCATCAGGCTTAACCTTTCTATATGCGGGGACGAGTTCTAGCCCTAGTTCTAGCGTTGATTCTCTCTGCCTCTACTTCCATTACTGCTATCTCAAATTCTCATGGCGCAGATCCGCAGGGCACACCCTGCGGAACATATAACGTGAAGAAAGATGAAGTTATTGCAGGAGTTAAGTTCCCAAAGGGTATTTATCAAATCTATTCATACAACATTGCTTGCAACAAAGTGATCCGAAGCAAAGGCTTTTTCGCTAAGTTTCTGGGACAAAAGGATAAAGATCCCCTACCGAAGCCTTGGAAATATCTCTCTAATGCTGTAGGAGCTGGAGGTTTTACTTCAGGACCGGGAGTTGGTTTTAGAGTACAGATAGTTTCAACAACAATGGCAGCGCCAGCTCCTTCAGCCTCCACAACACCAACACCAACACCAACTCCAACACCAACACCAACACCAACACCAACTCCAACACCAACACCAACACCAACCGTGACCGCAATTCCCTTAACTTTATATGAGAGATTTAGGGCAACAGGTTCCAATAGCTTAAAGATGTATGAAGAATGGCGATCGAACGCTGCTACTGGTAAACCTGAGAGCAAAATTGAATATTGGTTTGGTACTTCGGTACCAACCGATATCGTTGTCGAGTCACGGCGCAGATTAGACAATGCAGTTTTGCAGTGGGAAAGATTCCATAAAGTGAGCCGTTCTAAGATCTATATGAATCTTTCGATGAAAGACCAGGTATCAGAGAATTGTCAGGTTTTAGCGCCTCGTTCGACTCATTTCACTCTCGATTGGTGCAAAAGCCAAGCTGAAGGACAACTTCGTGATTTCATCTATCAAGCATCAGCGTGGGAGAGTGAAGGTAATTGGCGGCCTATTTTGGCTCCGAGACTTTCGCCGAGCGCATCAGTGACTCATTTTTATGTTCTTCTCGAACCCATTATTTTGTATACAGATAGCTTTTTCCCACGGATAGAGCATGAATGGTTTCACCAAATTCAGTTTGATTTATCTGGAAACAACCTCATTCGAGAGAATCCGGTCTGGTTTATGGAGGGGTCTGCGGAGTATTTTGGACTTCTCGTTGCGTCAATGGATGATCCCGAATATTTCATACGTCATCGTTCAAAGTTTTGGTTTCCAGGTCCTGAAGACAACAGAATTGGAAAAATCATGACGAAAGGTGACTTCTCAACCTGGATTTCAAAGAATACTGTTCCTCGTCTCTCGTACAACGATAGGTCAGATAACTTGCCAAGTGATGGCACCCCGTACAAATTTGGTGCAGTACTAACCGAATGGTTGGTTGGAAAAATAGGCTTTAAAGGTGTAGTTAATCTCATGAAAGACATTGAAGACTTTGGTTGGAAAAAAGCTTTCGAACGTCAACTTGGCAAGCCACAGGAGTTGTTCCTTGATGAAATGGCTGAGTATCTCTATTTTGAATATCAGATTGCTCGATCAAATGTTTCTTGGCTCGACTTGCCCCAATGTAAATCCCTTCAGGCTAATCGATGGGTACCTGACGCCAAGAGAGGCTTTTGCTTCTCCTGATGGTTGTAATATTGGATGAATAGAAGGCCTGAATAAATGTGACTTGGAGTTACGCCACACTTGCTAACCCACTGCTTTTCTACTGCTAACAGAGATCAGTCAAGGTCTGCGAAGTGCCATTTTTTGCTCGGTTACGCGCAATTCCAAGTGGGTTGTGACGGGATCGAACCGCCGACCCGGTGATTAAGAGTCACCTGCTCTACCATCTGAGCTAACAACCCGTTGATCCAAAGTGCGACCAAGCGGGCACACTATAACCATGCTCGGGTGAGATACCAATTCATGTCTCGCGCCTGCCTATGTCGCTCCTCGCGCGAAGTGGTTCCTGATGAAGAATGAGGCTATGGCTTCGCGGTGGCAAATAGCGCTTGCTGGAGCTATGGCTGTAGTTGTTTCTCCAGTCTTTAGTGCACCCACGGTTCACACCACCCACCATGAGAAACATTCAAAAGTCAGCCTTTTGTCGTCGGCCAATGCAGAATCAGTCGAATTTGATGCGCGTACCGCATTAGATCAAATTCAAGTAAAGGGGCGCGCGCCAAAAACTGGTTACGCCCGAAATCAATTTGGCCCCCAGTGGTCTGATGTTGATCGCAATGGTTGTGACACCCGTAACGACATTCTCAAGAGAGACCTGACCGCAATACTTTTTCGAGAGAGAACTCGCGATTGCGTTGTTGAGCGAGGAGTACTCCAAGATCCCTATTCCGGTCAGATCATCGAGTTTCAACGCGGAGAAAAGACCAGCGCACTCGTTCAAATAGATCACGTAGTTGCGTTATCTAACGCGTGGCAAACTGGAATCTTCCAAGCAACCATCAAAGTTCGCACAAACTTTGCCAACGATCCGCTTAATCTCTTGGCAGTAAAAGGATCACTCAATAGTCAAAAAGGTGATGGAGATGCCGCTACGTGGTTGCCGCCAAATAAATCTTTCCGATGTGAATACGTCACACGCCAGATACAAGTGAAGGCCAAATATGGATTGTGGGTTACAAAGGCTGAGAAGGAAGCGATGAATCGAATTCTGCAGAGCGATCAATGTCAGTAAGCGGGTAAGTCGGCGACAAAGCAAGCCAGCAACACAAAGGGAACTTCGAATTGAAAGAGTGGGGTGAGCGACGGGGCTCGAACCCGCGACATCCCGGACCACAACCGGGTGCTCTACCAGCTGAGCTACGCCCACCATGTACGTGATTGCTGAAGTGAACAGATCACGTTCACGCCAGTGCCCGCAGTCTACCTGTTCATGTGAGGCGGATGTAATCGAGGCTAGCCTGCGAAGCACACCGCGAGTACACATACGCGCTACCGACCAACGAGGATCTTGAGCAACTCCACAGCGCTTGAGAAAACAAGCCCCTTATGACATCGGCCAACCATCTAGAACTACGCCATGGAATCAGTCATCAATGAGAGTGAATCAGAATCTAGCCGCGCAGGTGTTCACCATTACGGCGCATTACAGCCTCTTCTTGATGACGAGAGTATCGAAGAGATCTGGATCAACTCACCCCAGAGAATCTACGTCGCAAGGCGAGGACGAAGTGAACTTACAAACCTAATTCTCACCAAGAGCCAGCTCCAATCCATCATGGATCGAATTTTGATGTGGTCCGGCCGGAGAATAGATCTGTCTCATCCGTTCGTCGATGCTCGCTTACCTGATGGAAGCAGACTACATATAACAATTCCTGAGATAACCGCCGAACATTGGGCGATTAACATACGAAAACATTTGATGCGCGGAAAGACATTGCACGAACTAAGTGAACTAGGAGTCATGTCACCAGAGGTTGAGACATTCATCGCCGATTGCGTCCATCAGCGTCGAAATATCTTGGTAAGCGGTGCAACGCAAGCGGGCAAAACGACGGTGCTTAATGCTCTAGTTGGTTCTGTGTCTCCAACGGAGCGGGTAATTACGATTGAAGAAGTGTTCGAGCTCAAGCCGCGACTGCCAGATTGCGTTGCGATGCAGACTCGATCTGCGAACCTCGACGGAATTGGGGAGATAAGTATTCGACGCCTGATTAAGGAGGCGCTTCGAATGAGACCGTCCCGATTAGTTATCGGCGAGATTCGCGAAGCGGAATCGCTTGATCTTCTCATCGCACTAAATTCAGGTATTCCAGGTATGGCTACTATTCATGCGAACTCTGCACGGGAAGCAATTCGAAAACTTCAGACTTTGCCATTACTTGCTGGCGAGAATATAACTCAGGATTTCCTGACCCCAACCGTGTATTCAGCCATTGATTTTGTAATTCATGTGGGAATAGATCACTCGGGAACTCGTCGTATTCTTGAAGTTGCTCGAGTGAGTAATCGTTCTGAAAATACCTATATCGAGATGGAATTTGAGTTCCTGTGGGATGGGACGACGTATCGTCGCGGGCCGCTGATATGAAGACCTCATATAAAGTTTTAGCTCCTGGTCTTGTGACGAGTTCACAAACCTCATTGAAACTAAGAAAGAAACACTCAGTCTTCGTGCTTCTCGTAGCAATGTGTTCGGTCTATGTCGTCGCGTACATCATCTCTGGAACCTCTACGATTTCATTGGCAATTGCATCGCTGGCCTCGGCGATCCCATTTCTGATCAACAAGAACCGTGCAATTAAAGTTCAACGTGATCGCGACTCATCATGGCCTGAAGCTCTCGATTCACTTGTCTCCGCCCTTCAATCAGGAATAGCCATACCTGAAGCGGTTTGCTCATTATCGTTGCATGGACCCGGACCCCTGCGACCGCTTTTCCAGGCTATCGAAGATCAACTATTGGCAGGAACAGATTTTGTAACTTCATTACTTGATGCAAAAGTCATAGCAAATTCTGCGATAGCAGACCAAGTCTTTGAAACACTTATTTACGCTAAAGATTTTGGTGGGAAAGATTCAAATGCAGCGCTTCGATTGCTCTCTGAATTTGTGAGAGAAGATCTTGCGGTTGTGGAGGAGATAAGCACGAAATTTGGTTGGATTAGAAATTCAGCGACTTTGGCCACGATTGCACCTTGGTTGCTTCTGCTGTTGCTTTCGACCCAAGAGGGCACACGGAATGCATTTGCAACTATGGAGGGGGCAAAAATTCTCATGGCCGGAGTATTCATGACAGGCATCGCTTACGTTTGGATGGAAAAGGTTGGTTCTCTTCCTGTGCCTGATAGAGCCTTACGATGATTGCCCAGCATCTTCAGATTCCAACTCTGATCTTGATTGCTCCATTACTTGTGTGGGGTATCTGGTTGTTGAGTGAATCGTCTTTTGATACATGGGGAACGTGGATGAAGCCGATACGTAAGTCAAAGGTTATTCGTGCCACGACAACGCCCAGGGGCAATAATTCAAATAGCAAAAGTTTCAAAGAAACGCCACAGATTCGAGACTTACGATCTCGCTCAATATTCCTAAATTTCGCTATCGGATTCTCCCTTGTATTACTGAGTTACTTCTTCATCTTCATTAATCCAGATTTTCTCGCTCCTGTGCTTTCTGCAGTGGCCACCATCTCTCTCTATCTTGCCTATGCCCACCGAGAACCTGAACGTATCCGTGCGCGCGAGAAGAGCGATTTTGAGGGAGAGTTACCCACCTATATGCAGTTGATGACTGTGCTCATTTCCGCCGGAATATCACCAGCCAGAGCGATGGATCATTTGTCCCGGAGATCCAACTCCATAAGTGGAGAGAAACTTCGAAAAGTCGTTGTGGAGATTCAAAACGGGAGTTCGGTCGTTGAAGCCCTCGATAATCTCTCACGAAATTACGACTCCCTTATTCTTCGCCGATTTGTGACGGGTATGGTCTTAGCAATTGAACGAGGCTCCTCCCTAACTCCGATACTTATTGCTCAGGTAAAGGACGCCCGGGTTGCACGCAAAAATCAGATATTGCAACGTGCCGGCAGAGCAGAAATCGCCCTGATGATCCCAGTTGTATTCCTCATTCTTCCCATCTCGATCCTCTTTGCTCTTTGGCCGTCATATCAGCAACTAGGTACCTTCGTTTAAACACACTCCACACTCCACAACTCTACTTATCCACACAATTCACAGAATCCCCTTCTCAACGTCAGTCGAGAGAGAACACTCGCCTCACTTATGAGCTGACTCATGAGCTCAACATTTATTTGCATCGAAAGGGATTGAGTGATGGAGAGATTTGTAATTAAGGCAATGACTCTTGTGGGAAAGACTTGGGACAAATTCACTATTGACGAAAATTTAAGAACACACAGTGATGCGGAGGCTACAGATGATGATGAACGAGGGGATGTTCCCGGTTGGGTTCTCGTTGTGCTTATGACCACCGGATTGGTCACGGCAATTTGGACCATCGCAGCGCCTCGCCTCAGCACAATCTTGCGAAACTCACTTGATGCCATGAACGGAATTCGATGAGAAATTACTTCCCTAATGTTGATTGGAAGGAAGAGGGATCAATTGAGGCGGGACTGACTCTCATTCCAACTACCGCTTTCTTTCTCCTGGTTCTTCAGTTGGTTATCACGGGCAGTCTTAAGACCGTTGAGACGATGAAGCTACAGAGCTGGCTCAATAAATCAGCGCTGTATGCCGTTGATGGAGAGCTCTCAGGTCGAATCATCTCTTCTGCTTTACCTGGAGGAGGAGAACTTCTCTTTGTAAATGGCGAATCAAACGCTCCATCACGGGTGACAACAAGTCAAGAATTTACAGCAGATACGTTTCCGAGCGTTTCCTTCGAAGCGATAGCAGTCCGGGAGTGAGTCTGCGCGGGAGATTTAGAACAGTTTCCATCAACACATACGCTGTAGACGAGTGAAGAGAGGCTTATGAGACAAAACAGTTTCTATCAAAGGAGTTGGAGTGGACGAGTGAAAGATCTTGATGAAGAAGAGGGTTCTGCTGTTGTGGAGTTTGTCTTGATTGCAACCCCACTATTTCTTCCGGCTCTCTTTTTCTTTATGGCGATGCAGAATACTGCGATGGAAGAGATGAGAGTTCAGAATTTAGCTAGACAGATCGTCCGAGCATTCATTACTGCAGAATCGAGCGCTGAAGGACATCAACGTATTAAATATATTCTCGACCGTTACAGCGAATTGGAATCCACAGGACCAAAGAGATATGGATTCACTTATAACCTTGATTGCGGTGGGGTGAGATGTCTAACGCCGGGTACTAAAGTAAAAATTGAGCTATTTAGAACATTTGATGATCTATCCATGGAAAACGAAGCAAATGCAAGCAGAACTTGGAATGGTCCATCAAGACCAGATGAGTATCGCGGTAGTCAAGACGAGAGAAGGCAGAATAGAAAGGCAACCGCTATCGCCATCGGCGTTGTCGATAAGTGGCGAGAATGAAAAGCTTGAACCAGGATCGTGAGGAAGGTTCGATCGCGCCATTAATTTCAATCTATTTTGTAATCATTATGATTTTCATATTTATCGTTTCAAATATTGCATCAACTTATATCTCCCGACGCGAACTTATCAATATGACTGAAGCCGCATTAGCGGAGGCAACTCATCAATTGGATGAGATGCGTTACTACTATCAACTTCCACTCCCTAGTTATTTGGGTGGACCCCAACGCCAGATGGTGCCGATTGATTGCCGCGATGCAGCCTATTCGTTCAATCAGGCAATCGAATACGATCTCAATGTTTCTACAGAATTTGAGCCGATTACTGTGCTGTCCTTTGATTGCGATGGAAGAACGATCCGAGCAAAAGTGCAACGTCCGCATAACCTACCTTTTTCGCTTCCTGTACTCGCCATAAGCCAATTCACAAATCAGGTGGAAGTTGCTGTCTCATCTCGGTATCTGTAATTTGTTTCAGATGCTATTTGGCACACTATCCTTCACCTATGGCCGAACGCGATATCAACCAAGAGATAGCTGCGCTCAACGCCACCCTCAAGTCAATCGAATCAGTATTGGATGTTCCACGTCTCCTAAGTCAGAAAGATGAGTTAGAAGAAAAGGCGGGGACTCCTGATCTTTGGAATGATCCCGAGAATGCACAGAAAATAACGAGTGCGTTATCGCGAGTACAGAGCATCATCAATAGAGTCACGGGCCTTCGTTCACGGATCTCCGATCTTCCCATCATGCTAGAACTTGCCGTGAATGAGAGTGACGCATTAGCAAAGACTGAAGTTGAGAAAGAACTCGATTCACTGACGTCTGCTATTTCTGAACTCGAAGTTCAAACCTTGCTGAGCGGAGAATATGACCATCGCGATGCACTTATAACGATTCGCTCGGAAGCTGGGGGAGTTGATGCCGCGGATTGGGCAGAAATGGTTTCGCGCATGTATTTGAGATATTGCGAGCGTCATGACTACAACGTCAACGTTCTTGAAACTTCATATGCCGAAGAAGCAGGTATCAAATCAACGACTTTCCGCGTCACGGGTTCATACGCTTATGGAACCCTTTCAGTTGAACAGGGAACACATCGTCTGGTTCGAATCTCCCCGTTTGATAGTCAGAATCGTCGCCATACGTCATTTGCGGGAGTTGAAGTTGTACCGGTAGTCGATCAAAGTGACCATATAGATATCGATGAAAAAGATATTCGGGTTGATGTTTATCGTTCTTCAGGTCCTGGCGGCCAAGGTGTTAACACCACAGATTCAGCGGTGCGTATCACGCATATTCCAACCGGGATAGTTGTGTCGTGTCAGAACGAGCGATCACAGATACAGAACCGTGCAACCGCGATGGCTGTGCTGCAATCTAAATTACTTGAAAAAAGAAACCAAGAAGAGCGAGCAAAAATTGATGCACTGCGCGGTGATTCTGGCGGTTCATGGGGTAATCAGATTCGCTCATACGTGCTCCATCCGTATCAAATGGTGAAAGATCATCGAACTGACTTTGAGATGGGCAATACTCAAGCTGTCCTTGATGGGGAGCTTGATGGCTTTATCGCTGCTGGTATTCGTTGGCGGCGCGAGAAAAAATAGCGCTGAAGGGCAACGAGCGTCCTCTCTCTTTGCAAGTCGAAATTCAGCGATGAGGCGCGTCAAGGCGTGATTCAGATACGCACGAATAATTAATCTGCGTGGTTTCTCACCCTTTTCGCGCCTCGCAAGAGCGGGTTTCTCCTGAACTTTTACCCCTTTGCTACCTAAAATCACACCCGTGATTCGCTTTGAGAACGTTA
>JBJTHB010000064.1:0-4845 GCA_046094245.1 Actinomycetota bacterium | reverse complement strand
TCGTTTTACCGGCGCCATTTGAACCAATGACCGCAGCGAGTTGGCCGGGTTCGACCGAGAATGAAATGTCATGGAGCGCATGAATTGCGCCGTGAGAGACGTTTAGTCTGGTGACTACGAGGCCGCTCATGATTTCGCCTTTGAGTGAGCGCCCAAGTAGGCCTGGATTACCGCTTCATTGTTCTTAACTTCATGAGGTGTGCCAGAGGCAATGATCTCGCCAAAGTTCAAAACATAAATGCGATCACATACTGACATCACAACATCCATATGATGCTCAACAATGATAATGGAGGTTCGTTGTTTCAAATTGTTGATCAAGCTATTTAGCCATTCGATATCTTGGGCGCCTAAACCACCCGCAGGTTCATCGAGCAACAAAATATCCGGTTCAGCTACAAGGGCACGTGCTATCGATACTCGCTTTGTGTCGGGGTAAGAAAGAGTGTCTGCGCGTCGATCAGAGACGCTACCGACATACACACGTTCTAGGGCTGATTGTGCTTTTTCGCGGAGCAATTTCTCATCACGTGCATTGGTGCCAAGAGCAGCGCGAATCAGCCCTGATTCTGCAAAACGATGTGCACCAATCATTACATTGTCAGCAACAGTGAGGTCTGGGAAAAGTCCAACACCTTGAAGAGTGCGGGCGATTCCTTTTCGCGCGAGTTGGTGAGGCTTGAGCCAATTAGTTGCTTTGCCATTGAGTTCCAATGAACCTGATGCTGGTGTGACGATTCCACAGAGCGCATTGAAGACTGTGGTTTTGCCTGCGCCATTAGGGCCAATTAATCCAAGAACTTCACCTTTGCGCAGTTCGAGGTTGACTCCATTGAGAGCCTTCAACCCGCCGAAATTAACTGAAAGATTATGGACAGAGAGCACAGTGGCCGAATCTGCCATGTGTACTCCTAACCGATATATCGTCGAGCGACTCGAGGTCCGATGCGAGTTACGATCTCATAATTGATCGTTCCGCACGCAACAGCCCACGAATCTGCCGTGTAACAATTGTCGGAAGTGTAACTGTCGAACTTCTCACTGCCAATCAGGTAGGCCCAATCCCCCGCGCGCGCTTGTGAATCACTGCCTAAATCAACAACAAATTGATCCATTGAAACCCGACCGATGATTGGTGACATTTTGTTACCAATCAGTACGCCAGTTGCAGAGGTTGCATTTCGTGGAACACCATCTGCATAACCCATTGCAATAACTGCAAGTTTTGTATCACTTTTTGTAATGGCTGTTCCGCCATAACCGACCTGAGAGCCGGCTGGGACTTCCTTAATAAGATGTATACGAGCACGTAAAGTCATGGCTGGTTTCAAGGAAAGTTTTGCTGAACCACCCATGGTTGTGACATCAGGAGAGAGCCCATACATTGCAATCCCCAAACGAACGAGATCAAAATGAGAATCAGGATCATTGATGGTCGCAGCTGAATTACTCAAGTGAACAATTTGCGGAGTGATGCCTTTATCTCGAGCAGTTACGACTCCGTTGAGAAAGCGTTCGCGTTGTTGGATATTGAACTGATGTCCAGGTTCATCGGCACGAGCAAAGTGCGACCAAATTCCCACAATAGAAACTTTTCCGGCTGACTGCGCGTCCACGGCATCTGAAAGTAATTCATCCCAATCAAGTAAAGCTCCACCTCTGGACATGCCGGTGTCCATTTCTAAATGGATACGGGCCACTTTCTTCAACTCTTGCGCTGCAGCAATAACTGCTTGTAAGTGTTCGCGCGAAGGAATTGCGATATCAATATCGTTTGAAAGAGCAGAAACAAAGTCATCAGTGACTGGGGTTAACCACGCGATAATCGGCGCTCTCACATCATTTGCGCGCAAAATCAGCGCTTCTTCAAGTAGCGCTACACCAAGCCACGAGGCTCCACCTTCGACAGCAGCCTTGGCGACGGGAACGAGTCCATGTCCGTACGCATCAGCCTTCACAACAGCAAGAGCCGGTTTTCCAGATATATCCATTAGATGTTTGATGTTGGCTTTGATCGCCCCTAAATCGACTATCGCTTCAGCTCGATTATTCGTTGTCATAGACATTCCTTACGAGGGCTGCCGTTTCGAAGGAATAAATCGATCGACTGCGACTACGAGCACCAAGATTGCTCCACCAATAAATATGCCACCCAAGAGGTCCGTGAACCAATGTGTGTTTCGAATCAAAGAAGCAAAACCGACCGCAACAGTAACTACTGCAGCTAGCCAATAAAGTTTAAAGCCTTCAAATGGAGCGCGGTGCGTATAACGAAAGATGATGTAAGCGAATAAACCCCATGTGACAATTGCGTTTGAAATATGTCCACTCGGATATGCCATCCCATCTGTAAACATACAAACCTCAAAATCCTCGCGCGCTTTGCAACGACCAAAACCAATCTTGGTTGCGCCGACGAAAACATTGAGGAAGATGAGCGAAAGAAAGGATAAATTCAGCGGGCGCCATGATTTGAAACGTCGACTGATGAGCGTGGCAGTTATCAAGAGTATGGTGGCGGTAAACCAACGCAATCCGAGGTCATCGATACGCAAGATGAAGAAATTAGCGAATCCCGTGAGTTTTGGTCTTTCGATATCTGCAACATATTGATCAAAGCGATAGAGCAATCCTTGATTCAAGATATCCAAGGTAACCAGAATGAACCCAAAGGTAAGGACGGCAGCCCAACGCAAGGCGACATTCATCTCATGTCGACGATGATCAGGACGTTGGTCTACGACATCATCGAAGAGATCATCAGAACGTGTACTCATTCCACCGTCACCGACTTTGCGAGGTTTCGTGGTTGATCGACATCATTTCCGCGCGCGACTGCCATCTCATAGGCAAATACTTGGAGCGGCACGATTGATAAGACTGGCTGCAGGAGTTCATCGCAGGCAGGAATACGAATCACAAATGGGACATCTAAAGAAGTGGATGAATCAGCAATCGCAATGACTTTTGCACCTCGGGCTCTTACTTCTTGGATATTGCTCCGCATCTTCTCGGATATTTCACTTGTGAATGGAGGAAGCACCGCAATCACGGGAGTGCCTTCTTCTATAAGAGCGATAGGGCCATGTTTGAGTTCGCCACCAGCAAATCCTTCGGCATGCATATAAGCCAGTTCTTTCAATTTCAGCGCACCTTCAAGCGCTGCTGGATAACCGACATGACGGCCCAAGAAGAGAACTGAAGTGGAATCTTTGAATCCTCGAGTCATCTCTCGCAGCGGTTCTACTGTCTCAAGGATCTCTTCAATCTTATTTGGAAGTGCAAAGAACTCATCTCGGAATCGAGCAACATCTTCTCTCGTAAGTGAACCTCGTTCTTGCGCAAGATACAGAGCAATGAGATCTAGCGCGATGATTTGTGTGAGTAGAGCTTTGGTGGAAGCGACTGCAATCTCGGGGCCGGCATGTGTATAGAGAACGGCATCTGATTCACGTGGAATCGTCGAACCTATCGTGTTACACACCGAAAGTGTCTGGGCACCTAGCGATTTTGCATGTCGCAAAGCCATCAAAGTGTCCATGGTTTCACCCGATTGTGAGATGGTGATAACAAGTGTCTTCTTCGATAGAACTGGATTGCGATATCGAAACTCCGATGCGAGCTCAACATCGACTGGAATCTTCGTCCAATCCTCAATTGCGTATTTACCAATCAAGCCTGCGTGATATGCCGTACCACAAGCCAAAATCAGGATTCTCTCGATCTCTTTATTTACTGCGGAGAGTTCAGCGCATTGGACTGAGCCTTCATCATCGAATCGACCAAGCAAGGTATCAGAGACTGCTTTTGGTTGTTCAAAGATTTCTTTCAACATAAAGTGAGTAAATCCGCCGCGCTCAGCCGCTCCGGCATCCCAGGTGATCTCATATTCTTTTGGCGCAATTACTCTTCCATTGAGATCAGTGACGTTCACAGTATCCGGCGTAACTTCTACCACCTGATCTTGGCCCAATTCGAGCGCTTTCTTTGTGTGGCTAATGAATGCTGCTACATCTGAAGCCAAGAAGTTCTCACCATCTCCCACTCCCACCACAAGCGGAGAATTGCGTCGCGCTCCGATTATGGTCTGGGGAGCATCAGAATGGATCGCTAATAAAGTGAAGGATCCCCGCAATTGCTTACAAACTAAGCGCATTGCCTCGGCAAGATTGCCTGATTTCAAAAATTCATCGCTGAGTAGATGAGCCACAGATTCCGTATCTGTCTCAGATGTGAATGTATGTCCACGTTTCTGGAGATCAGTTCTTAGTTCAACGTAATTCTCGATGATTCCATTATGGATGACCGCTAATTTTCCATCGTTTGAGATATGAGGGTGAGCGTTGGTATCAGTGGGACCACCATGCGTTGCCCAACGAGTGTGGCCAATACCGCTTGTGGAACTTTCGTAGTTGCTGGTTAATGCGTTCTCTAAGTTTGCGAGTTTTCCGGCTTTCTTTGCTACGACAAGTTGTGCGCCGGGATTTTCTACCAACGCGATACCCGCAGAGTCATAACCGCGATATTCAAGACGGCGTAAACCTTCGATCACGCGAGCCAACGCAGGATTCGAACCTGTGTACCCGACGATCCCACACATGTGTGAGCTCCTTTAGCGAAGGTTGTTTAAAGCGCGAGTTCGGATTTTACTAGTGCAGCCAGAGACTCAGCGAATTGTTGCGCATCATTTGCATCCTCCGCTTCAATCATGACGCGAATCAATGGTTCGGTACCTGAAGCTCGGAGCAATACCCGACCTCGTGTGCCGAGAGTGGATTCAATACGAGCAACAGCATCCTTAATTGCTTGATTGTGAGCTAATTTCTCCTTCGATACTCCAGGAAC
>JBJTHB010000063.1:0-6456 GCA_046094245.1 Actinomycetota bacterium | reverse complement strand
TGTTGTTGAGGAAAGTTCACTTTTACTCCTTAATTCTTTGGGTTAAGTCGACCGGAATTTTTAACCGGTGCGGTCAAACCCCGCGGCGAGGAGACCGGTTAATTGGCCTCGCCACGGCAGCGAAGGAGGAGTGCGCCCAAGAGAGCGGAGAGATGTAGCAATTCGCTGCGGAACATAGGTCGAAGGTTAGCCAACGCCTTACAGGACTGGCAAATATCGATCGAGTTCGAAGGCAGTAACCTGCTTGCGGTATTCATCCCACTCGGCACGCTTGTTACGAAGGAAGTATTCGAATACGTGCTCACCCAAGGTCTCACGTACCAACTCACTCTTTTCCATCGCGAGGATAGCTTCATGCAAATTAGCGGGAAGAGTCGAGGGCTTAGCAATCTTTTCCAGCTGATACTTGTTCTCTACGCCCTTGAGACCAGCCGCGATCGTTACTGCAAAAGCTAGATACGGGTTACAAGCTGAATCCGGTGCGCGAAATTCAATCCGCGTGGAGTTTTCTTTCTTGGGTTTGTACATCGGAATTCGCACCATTGCGTCGCGATTTTCCTTACCCCATGAAATCTTGGCTGGGGCTTCTCCCCCACCATGTAAACGTTTATATGAGTTAACCCATTGATTGGTGACCGCAATAAATTCTGGTGCATGCTTGATGATTCCCGCAATGAATGAACGACCAACGTCAGAAAGTTGATCATCTTTACCTTCAGCGAAGAAGGCATTCTTCTCTCCTTCAAACAAAGAGAAGTGGGTGTGCATTCCAGATCCGGGAAACTCGGTGAATGGTTTCGGCATAAATGTTGCATGACAACCTTGATCAAGTGCGACTTCTTTGATGATGTGGCGGAATGTCATGATGTTGTCTGCGGTGCTCAAAGCATCGGCATAACGAAGATCAATCTCCTGTTGGCCTGGGGCGCCTTCATGGTGGCTGAACTCGACAGAAACGCCCATTGCTTCCAACAAAGTAATCGCTTGACGACGGAAATCATGCCCCACTGCAGTTGGCGTGTGGTCAAAATATCCACCTGAATCAACAGGAGTTGGTTTCACCCCAGAAACTGGTTGGTCCTTGAATAAGAAGAATTCGATCTCTGGATGTGTGTAACAGGTAAAACCCATCTGTGCTGCTTTATCAAGTGCACGCTTCAATACATTGCGAGGATCTACAGGTGAAGGCGTTCCATCTGGAAGAGTGATATCGCAGAAAATTCTCGCCGCACCAGGTTTTTCCGTTCTCCAAGGCAAGATTGAGAAAGTTGAGGGATCCGGCTTAACCAACATGTCAGATTCAGTTCCACGCGCAAAACCTTCGATTGCAGAGCCGTCGAATCCGATGCCTTCGGCAAATGCATTCTCAAGTTCTGGTGGCGCAATTGCAACCGATTTAAGAAAACCTAAAACATCAGTGAACCACAAACGCACAAAACGAATGTCGCGTTCTTCTAGAGTGCGAAGCACAAACTCTTGTTGTTTTGAGACGTCTAACGAACGTGAATCGGGGGAACTCATGAGGGGCAGTCTGCCCCTCAATGATTACAGCAATGTTACGAAGGCTTGGTTTATGTGGCGCTAGATCACGAACTGCTCTGAAGCATCGATATCCGTTCGTGCGGGCACGTCACGAATCACAACGGTGTTAGCGCTGATGCGAGCTCCCGTTCCCAAGGAGACATTTCCTAGGATTCTCGCACCAGCACCAATAATCACGTTATCGCCGATAGTCGGATGCCTTTTCCCATTCTCAAAAGTTCGGGCACCCAATGTGACATCGTGATAAATCATCACGTCGTCACCAACGACTGTTGTCTCACCAATAACAACACCCATTCCGTGGTCGATGAAGAATCGTCGACCAATCTTCGCACCAGGATGGATCTCGATACCGGTTGCAGTGCGCACCCAGTTGGCGTAGATCCGCGCAAACAGTTTCAAACCGCGTCGCCACAAAAGATGTGCGATGCGATGTCCCCAGATCGCGTGAACGCCTGGGTAAGTCAGCGCGACTTCTAGTCGATTGCGCGCCGCAGGATCACGCTGCAACGCAGTATCGAGGTCTTCTATGATGCGAGATAACACTTAAGCATCCATCAAATCTTGGTAAAGAATCGTTGAGAGATAACGTTCACCAAATGAAGGAATAATTACGACGATATTCTTTCCAGCAAATTCGTCACGTTGTGCGACTTGCGAAGCTGCCCATAGAGCAGCGCCAGATGAAATTCCAGCCAAGATACCTTCTTCACTTGCCGCTCGCCGTGCGTACTTCACAGCATCATCTGCGGCGACATCGATGACTTCGTCATAAACATTGCGATCCAAAATGGGCGGAATGAAGTTTGGTCCAATTCCTTGAATCGGATGGCCACCAGGTTTTCCACCATTAAGGATCGGTGATGCCGCTGGTTCAACAGCGAAGATCTTGATCTCCGGTTTACGAGTTTTCAAAACTTGGCCGATTCCGGTGATGGTCCCACCGGTACCGATTCCCGCGACAACGGCATCAACCTGTCCATCAGTATCACGCCAGATTTCTTCTGCGGTGGTCTTGCGATGGATCTCTGGGTTCGCTTCATTTTCAAATTGGCGAACGAGTACTGCTCCATTAGCGCCAAGTTCTTCTGCCTTAGCAACTGCCCCTTTCATTCCTTCTGAAGCGGGGGTAAGGACCAATTCAGCTCCGAACGCACGCAACAAAGCGCGACGTTCTTTCGACATCGATTCGGGCATGGTGAGAATCGTCTTGTAGCCACGAGCAGCGCCAACCATTGCCAGCGCGATTCCAGTGTTTCCTGATGTGGCTTCAACGATTGTTCCACCTGGTTTGAGTTGGCCACTTGCTTCAGCAGCATCAACCATCGCAATTCCAATGCGATCCTTGACGGTGCTTGTGGGGTTATAAAACTCCAACTTTGCAAAGACATTAGCCTTCGCACCATCAGTCATGCGATTAAGCCGCACAAGCGGGGTATTTCCGAAAACTTCAGTGATGTTCTGATAAACCTTCACAATTTCTCCTTTATCTTCCTAATTACAAAAATGATTGCGCGCAGAAGCGCCAAAAAATGTGTGCTGAAAAAATCAGCGAGATTAGTTACAGCAGCCGCATGAATTTGCGCGGCCGAAATCGATGATCCGACGGCGAGTGAAGAACCATTGACGCATCGACTGCATGGGAAGAATTTTAATGAAAGATTGAATTTTCGCTAATTGCGAATTGTTTGCAGGACTAGCGCTCTTTCCACCGCGAGGTCATCGGGAGTCGTCGATCTTTTCCAAATGCAATAGCGGAAACCTTTGTTCCAGGTGGATATTGGCGACGTTTATATTCGGCTCGATCTACCAACGCGATAACGCGATCGACGAGCGACTTCTCAAAACCTGCCTTAATAATCTCGGCAGCGTCACCATTTTTCTCCACATAGATATCAAGGAGTCGATCCAGAAGATGGTAATCCGGAAGTGAATCGGTATCTTTCTGGCCAGGTCGTAACTCAGCGCTCGGTTCTTTCAAGATAGAGTTCTGCGGAATAGGTGGAGTTTCTCCCTTGGTCCGCGCTTTCTCGTTCCGCCATTTAGCTAATCGCCAGACATCGACTTTGAAGATGTCCTTGATTGGAGCGAATCCACCAACCGCATCTCCATACAGTGTGGAATAACCGACCGCCAATTCTGATTTGTTGCCAGTAGCAAGAATCAAATGTCCTTCTTGATTGGAGAGTCCCATTAATAACGATCCACGCACTCGGGCCTGCACATTCTCTTCTGCTAGACCGGTCAGAGTGGTGGCCTTTCCATATGCCTGTACGACGGGCTCGATCTCAATGGTCCGAAAATCGATGCCGAGATTGGTGGCCAATTCACGAGCATCGCTCCTGGAGTGATCGGAGGAATACTTGCTCGGCAGCGATACGCCGAAGACATGTTCCTTACCCAGGGCATCGACTGCGATTGTGGCAACCAGAGCCGAATCAATTCCACCCGAGAGACCAAGCGCAACGCTCTTAAATCCATTCTTGCGAACATAATCCCCAAGGCCCATAACCAAAGCGGACCACACTTCCTCTTCATCGCTTAATCGCTCGGCGATGGTAGATGGATGAGACGGGCGATGACTCAAGTGCGACTCATCAAAAACGATATCTGGAGTTGAACTTTTCTCGAAAACAGGAACGTCAACAATCGTGAGTGAGCTCTCGAATTGTTGAGCGCGCGCCAACAACTCTCGATCATCGCCGACTGCAAGTGAATCCCCGTCAAAAACCAAATCATCTTGTGCGCCAGTCATATTCACGTAAACCATCGGTGCACCAATCTGGGCGACTCGTCTTTGCACAAGTGAAAGCCGAACATCATCTTTCTTCCGCTCATATGGACTGCCATTTGGCACCAAAACAATGCCAGGCGTGCGTTTTGCTAGCTCAGCCATCGGACCTTGGTCTTGCCAAATGTCTTCGCAAATTGCTACGGCGATATCCACCCCGCGAAAACGTACGACTAAGGTTCCTCTTCCTGGACCGAAATTACGGAATTCATCAAAGACGCCGTAATTTGGCAAGTGATGCTTGATATATGTGGCCTTTACCTCGCCCCCATGAATCAAAGCCAGGGCATTCTGCGGCTTATCTTTTTCATCGAGATATCCGACAAGGACGAGAGTCTCGCCTCCCCCAAGATCGGCAATCTCCTGTGCTAACGAGGAGATGCGCTCGATGGAGGCTCGACGAAAAGCGGGACGTAGCGCGAGGTCTTCAACCGGGTATCCCGTCAGGACCATCTCCGGAAAGACGATGACATCGACATCGCTTGTGAGTGATTCGGCAACAGCTCTCTTGATGAGCGTTGCATTTCCTTCAATGTCACCCACGACAGGATTGACCTGGGCCATTGCGATGCGAAGCGAGCGCTTAAAACCTGTAGGCACAGTTCAAGAGTAGCGATAGACTCGCACCACACAACCCGGGGACTGACCACCGTCAGCTTCGAGGAGAGAAGAGAACTAATGGCTCGCTACACGATTGCCGACCTTGCTGCCTGGAAGAAATCGGGTAAGAAATGGTCGATGCTCACGGCATATGACGCCGTCACCGCATCCGTCTTTGATGAAGCAGGAGTGCCTGTTCTCCTGGTGGGCGATAGCGCTGGCAACAACTTCCTTGGTGAAGAGAACACAATCCCTGTGACTGTTGATGAACTCATCCCCCTTACTCGAGCGGTCGTCCGCGGCTCGGAGAAAGCCCTGGTAATCGCTGATTTCCCTTTCGGTTCTTACGAGCGATCTGCCGACCAAGCCCTCGAAACTGGAATTCGATTCTTGAAGGAATCTAAGGCGCATGCCGTCAAACTCGAAGGTGGAGTTCGTGTAGTCGAACAGATCACTTCGCTAATCAAATATGGAATCCCTGTCTTTGGACATCTTGGGATGACCCCCCAATCCGTGAACGCTTTCGGAGGTTTCAAAGTCCAAGGGCGCAACGATTCTGGCGATGCAATTTTGGCCGATGCCCTTGCTCTTCAAGATGCTGGTTGTTGCGCCGTGGTCTTGGAACTTGTGCCCGCCGAGCTCGCAGCAAGAATCACTGCAGCCTTATCAATTCCCACAATTGGAATTGGTGCGGGGCCATCGTGCGATGCCCAAGTATTGGTATGGACAGATCTCATGGGGCTCACCCCGAAACCGCCAAGATTTGCTCGCCCCTATTCAAACCTTCGCAGCGAGATGATTGAAAGTGCGCGTCGCTGGATGACTGACGTTGAAAATGGATCATTTCCGGCCGAAGCCGAGACTTTTCACTAGTTTTCTCGCGCCCCACTCATACACTTAACCGTGCGCAAGTACGCGATCGATCTCTCCCCGCTAAAGAATTACCGGGACTTCAGGTTGCTTTGGACTGCGGGCCTCTTCTCCTACTTCGGATCAATGATCACCTTTGTGGCGCTGCCTTTCCAAGTCAAGGAGCTCACCAATTCATATTGGGCTGTGGGACTCATCGGTGCCGTTGAAATCATCCCGCTCACAATCTTCGGTCTTTATGGAGGCGTGCTCGCCGACTATGTCGATCGCAAGAAGATGATCTGGTTGACCGAATTTGGCACCTTAATTGCAACTGCAATTCTCTTTCTTAACTCCTTGCGTGATGAACCTAGCGTCATCTTGCTCTTCGTAATTGCAGCGATTTTCGCTGCCCTGAGTGGACTTAAGCGCCCTAGCCAAGATGCGATTTTGCCGAGGCTTGTGAATCATGCAGATCTTCCTAGCGCAAGTGCACTGATGAGTTTGCGTTGGCAATTTGGTGGAATCGTCGGTCCATCTGCTGGTGGAATCATCATCGCGACTCATGGCGCTGGCGTGGGCTACCTCGTTGATTGCTGCACGTTCATCATCTCACTCGCTCTTTTGTGGCGAGTGAGAAGCGTTCCCCCGATTGGAAAGACAACGCCTCCATC
>JBJTHB010000062.1:0-13171 GCA_046094245.1 Actinomycetota bacterium | reverse complement strand
GGCATTATCGGTCTCGTCACCGATACTCGCGTGATACGTGATCGCAACATGATTGATGGCAAAGGTATCAACCTATTTGTGCGCGGATGTGTAGAAGATGCAGGTGAAGTAGTTGATAAATTCGAAAAAGCGCTCCCGATTCTTCGTCGATGGAGAGATGAACTCAACGCGAAAAACTAGTGGTCACACAGTTAATACATGATAGTTCTGGTCAAGTGATGTGGCCAGTGAGTTGCGTGATACGTCTTCCAAAAACGGAAGTCGACTTGAGGCATCAATAACGGAGCCATATTTGGTCTCCGCTTGTTTATCTCTTCGGTGAGTTTTGCAATGCAGTAAATGGAATTTGCTCGAAGTTCGACTTCAGCATCGCTATCACGACTTACTTCAACAAGATTCTTAATCTGCTCCTCAAGTTCTGGTGCATATTCGAAGATGCCCATAACCCGCAATCCAACTGGGACGATGTAGTCAGCGAAAGCAGTCAGTTTCTCAGGATCTTCCAACCTCCAATGACCGCGGGGCGACAAGCAGAGATGCATCCCCCAAATTCCAAGCTGTGCCAATTTATAAATCTGCACTTCGTTCCCACGATAAGTGCTCACATCATTAAAGCGCGGAAATTCCATGACTAAACGCTCAAGAAGTCCCTCCCCTCCAGCGTAAAGCCGGGGAGCGCACGAGCGAACAAAATTGTGATAGCTACCATCGAATTTACTGACGAGAGTCCGTCCCACCTCATTAAAGATTGCAACTCGTTCATCAAGCATCGGCATCTCGATCGTTCCAGAAAAAACCGAAGCAAGTTCGTCACGTGTGAGATTGGCAAGGTAATCACCAGAAAAAAATGGGATACCAGCATTTATCGCGCGATGCAGACAAGCTAACATCGCTTCACTATCGCACCATCTACGTCCAAGATAATCTGTCTCGAACTTGATTCCGCTATGGAAGTCAGTAAATGCAAAGTTGGACGTATTGACGACCATTGTGAAATCCATCAGTTGATCTGGGTCATTGCCAAAATCAAAGAGTAGAGAACCATCTGGAGTGGCAAACTCTTCATACGCCATCCAATTAGCAACATCCACTAACTTCTCGTGATTAATCTTTACAAGTTGTGAGTGCTCAACCACCTGAGAGATGCTTTTCAGCACAGGAATATCCCATGGGATGTTCATTTGAGAAATTTCCTTACTACTCAGAACCGCGACGATAAGGCATGCCCGCCATTGCAGGTGGCGTCAATCGTTGGGCGAGGAAGGTGAGAACAATGAGTGTGGCAAAGTTCGGGAAGACCGTTACGAATTCTTGTGGAATTGTTTCGACACGTTCGTTGAGCCAGAAGCCAAAGAGCGCAATGACGCCTGAGATTGCCATAGGCTTCCAACGTCGCGAAGCCGCGTAATAAAGAGCTAATAATCCGGCGATAATGGCAGCCGCAAAGAGAATTGCGATAACTGACTCATTTTGACGAACACGAAGAGCATCGGTGAAACCGAAGAGAATCGATCCCGCAAAAACCCCACCTGGACGCCAGTTTCCGAAAATCACCGTAGCCAGACCAATGAATCCTCGTCCTGCAGTCTGTCCCTCGCGATAAACGGAAGAGGCGACTAGCGCGAGATACGCACCTCCAAGAGATGCGAACATGCCCGAGACTGAGATCGCGATGTAGCGAGTGCGATAAACATTGATTCCCAATGACTCGGCTGCCATGGGATTCTCGCCAGAGAATCGCATCCGCAATCCGAACTTGCTCTTCCAAAGAATCCAGGACGTTAAAGGAAGTAGGAGCAAAAGACCTACCGTAACAATCGATAACTCGGTAGTCATTCCATAAATCAGTCCTGCGATGTTGGATACGAAGAAAATATTCTGCTCATCGATGCTTCTGAAAAAGTCTGCGACAAAAGGAATCGTGAAAACAGGAAGCGTTTCCACTGGTGGGGAAACAGTTCTATCGCCACCTACAGGTGGGAAGAAGATTCCAGAGAGATATCGTGCCGCTCCAGCTGCGATGAGATTGATTGCAAGTCCAGAAACTGCCTGGTCGATACCAACTTTGACAGTGAGGAATGCATGGAAGAAACCTGATGCCAATCCAAAGAATGCAGCGGCCAATATTCCTACGTATGGTCCATGGAGATATCCAAACCAAGCAGCGGTCCACGTCCCAACGATCATCATTCCTTCAAGACCGATGTTGATGACACCCGCACGTTCCGCCCATAAACCGCCTAATCCAGCCATCAGCAATGGAATTGCGAAACGAAGTGTTGCGCCCGATGTTCCAGGTGATGAGATATCGACTGCACCAGTGATGTTCTCTACCAATGAGATCACGAAGAAGACGACAGCAACCAAGAGCGTGATACGAGCTGGTGATTTAAAGAAAGACTTCATTTTGCCTGTGGATTCAGTTGGCTTCTGTAACTTTTCTGACATCAGTTAGCCTCCTTCGCAACAGGGGTTTCTACATTGACGCTTCCGACTGCACGTTGCTGCTGACGCAAATTGATGCGCGCAACTACTTCATAAGCGACAACAATTGAAAGAACGATGGTTCCCTGCATCACGATGACAATCTCTGGCGGTACGCCTTCAAATTCCAGAACTGGCGCAGATCGCTCGAGGAATGACCAGAGGAATGCGGCAAAGAAAATTCCAACGGGATGATTTCTACCTAATAGTGCAAGGGAAAGCCCGGTAAATGCGTAACCGGCTGGAAAAGCCATGCTGTACGAATGAGTCTCCGATAACAGTGTGCCAATGCCGACCAGACCTGCGATTGCGCCTGAGAGCACAGTCGTAATGAAGATCATTCTCGGTGCATTGACACCACTGGCACGAGCAGCACGGAATGAAAGTCCGGTAGCGCGTAGATTGAAACCAAATACCGTCTTGTTAAGCATTACCCAATACGCAATACCAACAGCAAGAGCAATAAAGAGGAATGTATATATTTCGCCTTCAAAAGCTTTGATGGTTGGCATTCGTCCACTCATAGGAATCTCACGTGTTTGCAAAGTCTGTGAGCCTTCAGGAAGAATCCCCAACAACGAAGGACTGAGAAGGAAAGCGATGATTGCTGCAGCAATGAAGTTCAACATAATGTTGCTAATAACTTCATTAACGCCACGTTTTACTTTCAGATAACCAGCGATTGCGGCCCATAATCCACCAGCCAACATTGCGGTAACGATGATCAGCAGCACATGCAATATTGGAGGCAGGCTTACGGCTGCACCAATAACGCCACCAAAAAACGCACCCATGCGATATTGACCATCAATACCTATGTTGAATAACAACATCTTGAATCCGATTGCGGCTGCAACGCCAGCCATGTAGTACGCAACCGTTTGATTTAATTCAGAAACAAGATTTCGAGGTTCGAATCCGTAGGACACCATCACTTTAAACATCTCGATGGGATCGACTCCGCGGAATTTAAGAATGAGATAAACCAAGAGCAATGAATTGAGGATTGCGGCCAGTGGAGCGACTGCGCCCCAGAAGAGTCTGCTTCGTGTCATGCGCTCTTTGCTCCTGTCATCGCTAAACCAAGTGCTTCAGGCGTGGTCTTGGATGGATTCAATACAGAGACAATCGATCCGTTGTAGATGACGGCAATCCGGTCTGACAAAGAGAAGAGCTCATCGAGGTCTGCTGAAACCAAGAGCACTCCTGCTCCAGCAGAACGAGCTCTCATTAAGTGATCCCAAATAATTGCTTGAGCACCAACATCAACGCCACGAGTAGGTTGTGCGGCAACGATGAGTTTTGGATCGCCGCTGAGTTCGCGGCCCACGATGAACTTTTGTTGATTTCCACCAGAGAGCGCACTAGCAAGGACGTTGACACCAGGCGTTCTGACATCAAATTCTGCTACCACGCGTTTCGAATCATCTACTGCAGCACCTTTGTTGACCCAAATATTCCTCGCGAGTGGCTCAGCGAACTGGTGCCCTAATACTCGGTTCTCCCATAGTGGTGCCGTCATCAACAAGCCATCGCGTTGACGATCTTGAGGGATATACGCAACTCCAGCATTGCGGATGTCTTTCGTTAATGTAGTAGTGGCATCAAGACCTAGAACTTCGACCTGACCACTCGAGGGTTTCAAGAGCCCCATAATCAACTCAATAAGTTCGCTCTGGCCATTTCCTTCCACGCCAGCCAGTCCAAGAATTTCTCCACCGTGAATCTCCAAATTCACATCTGTGAGAATCTGTCTTCCATCTTCGCGAATATACGAAGCGCCATTGAAGGAGAGGACTCTTTCATCGCTTACTTTCAACGCACCTGCGCGGGGTTTTGGAAGCTCTCCCCCGACCATGAGCTCTGCTAATTCTTTCTTGTTTGTCTCTTTTGATTTGCGTGATGCGACAGTAGCTCCCTGACGCATGATAGTTATGTCGTCTGCGATTGAGAGTACTTCATCTAATTTGTGTGAGATGAAAAGGACTGTGAGCCCTTTCTTCACAAGTTCACGAAGATTCTTGAAAAGCTCTTCGACTTCCTGGGGTACAAGAACCGCCGTAGGTTCGTCTAAAATCAAGATTTTTGCGCCGCGGAATAGCACTTTTGCGATCTCTACTCGCTGACGTTCACCGACGCCAAGATTTGCGAGAGATTCATCTGGATCAATATCTAGACCGTAATTGTCCGCGATTTCCTGGAGCTTCTTTCGTGCCTCGTCATACTTCACCACGAAACCAAAACGAGTTGGCTCGCTTCCAAGTATCACGTTCTCTAAAACTGTCGCGTTGTCTGCTAATTTAAAATGCTGGTGCACCATGCCGATTCCAAGTTGAATGGCATCTTGCGGTGATTTGAGATTAACTTCTTTACCAAAAGCTTTGATATGGCCCGCATCTGGTCGCACTAGGCCGTAAAGGATTTTCATCAGCGTTGACTTGCCTGCTCCATTTTCGCCGATGATGGAATGGATAGAACCTTCTGTTACATGCAATGAGACATTCCGATTTGCGACAACACCAGGATATTTTTTCTCTATCCCAATGACTTCCAAGACTTTTGCCATCAATCTTCCCCTTGCCTACCCGAGAGTGAGTAAGTACGGAGTGCGCTGCCTTGAAAGCAACGCACTCCGCTTCTAACTTATTTAGGCTTTCTTTGGATCAGTTGGAACTTTCACTTTTCCAGCAGAGATCTGAGAACCGTAGTTATTGATAACTGACGTAACGTCCTTCAAATATCCACCAGTAGTTGTGTAGCCAACGCCGCCCTGCTTGTAACCCCAGGTCTTGATTCCTGCGGTCTTCTTTCCTGCGAGTGAATCATTAACGAAACCACGAACACCGAGGTCTACGCGCTTGAGCATCGAAGTAAGAATTGTTGACTTGTAAGCAGCATGAGCTGGATAAGTAGCTTCATCAGCATCAACACCGATTGACCACTTCTTCAACTCTGATGCAGCCTTGTGCATACCGGTTCCGGTTCCGCCAGCTGCTGCATAAACAACATCTGCGCCGTTCTGGTACATACCCTTGGCAGCCTCATATCCCTTTGCTGGATCATTAAATCCAGAGAAATCTGGGAAGTTTGAGATGTAGGTTGATTGAATCTTGATGCTTGGATTAATCGCCTTCGCACCAGCAATGAAGCCAGCTTCGAACTTAGCGATGAGCGGTGTGTTAACGCCGCCGATGAATCCGATACGACCAGTCTTAGTAGTCATCGCAGCTGCGAGACCAACAAGATAGGAGCCTTCCTCTTCCTTGAAAACGATTCCTTGGACGTTAGGCGCCTGAACTGATGAATCGTCAACGATTCCCCATTGAACTTTAGGGAATTCCTTTGCGACTTTGCCCAATGCTGTTGCATAGGTAAAGCCGACAACGACGATCGGGTTAGCTCCACGCTTTGCCATGAGGCGTAGGCGCTCAGCACGCTGATCATCAGTTGCTGTAGGGCTGTCCTGAGATTCGATGAGTTTGAGGCTCTTGTTCTTGTCCAAGATCGGCTTTACACCGATATAGGCAAGCTGGTTGAAGCCAGGGACGTCACGGCCACCCAAGCTGTAAGCGATACCAATTGTCTTGGTAGCAGCTTGCGCTGGGGCAGATGCAACGATTCCCGAGAGCACGAGTGCGCCAGCAACAGCTGATGCACCGAGCTTGCGAAGAGTCTTCTTCTGCATTCAGTTTTCTCCTTAGTAGTAGTGATTAACTGCGAGTCGAAGCGCTCAAAACTTTATTCGTATCGCTTGTTGATGTTTCTCTGTGACGACATGTCGAGCCACAGGAGCCACGAACAAGAAGACGAACGTCTACTTTGATTCGCTTAGGGGGAAATTGATTGCCACTCTTGATTCTCTCAAGCAGCGTTTGCATCGCAATCGCTCCTTGGAGGTGGGCATCTCGCGAGATGACCGTCAGAGGTGGATCAATCAAATCTGTTAGTTCATGATCATCGAATCCGATGATTGCGACCGATTCTGGGGTCTTGATGGCCTTCTCTTTGAGCGCTTTCAATGCGCCGATAGTCATATGGTTATTGGCAATAAATACCGCAGTTGGAGGAACGGGCAAGGCTAGAAGGCTCATCATCGCTTGGTATCCACCAAGGACTGTGAAATCAGATTCGACAAAAAAATCGGCTACTTCTTTAATTCCATCTGCTTTCAACGCGCGCGAATATCCAGCAGCGCGTTCTTTTCCTGGCGTAGAAGTCAAGGGGCCAGAAATGTGTGCAATCTTTCTATGGCCATGATCGATGAGATGCTTCGTTGCGATCTCACCACCGGTGAGATTGTCGGCTAAGACAGAATCAATACTTCGAAAACTCCTAATGACTCGATCTACAAAAACGAGTGGAAGAGAACGATCTGCAATGTCAGACATCGCTTGAGAATCTTCTTGTGATGGCACATAGATGATGCCATCGACTTGTCCCATCATCCTTTGGATTGCCCACTCTTCTCGTTCTGGTTGGTCACCTGTGTTGATGAGTTGAATCATGTAATCCTCACCTGCAGCGAGTTCGGCACCGCGCACAATTGAGGCGAAGAAAGGATTGGTGATGTCGGGAACTATGAGAGCTACAAGGCCGGTGCGACCAGATTTCAGATTCCGCGCAACGAGATTGGGTCTGTAACCCAATTCCTTTATTGCTTCTCTGATGGCTTCAGCGCTACGAACATTAAATCCACTTAAGCACCGCGAGACAGTGGATTCAGATACGCCAACTTTTCTGGCTACATCTGAGATCGTCACATTCGACACTTCGCGGCTCCCAATCCGTTGCTACAAACGATTGCAGGTAACTTATCGCTTGGAGTAAGGTCTCGTCTATAACCACTCCAGCGCCCACTCAATTGTCACAAAGGTGTTATTAATGTCGAAGGTATCCCGCGATAGAGCGCCAAGAATTGTCGTTGTGGGCAGCACCATGATTGACATGATCACCTATTCTCAGAAAATTCCGAGCGCAGGCGAAACTGTGATAGGCGACTCATTTGCACTTGGTTTCGGCGGTAAAGGCGCAAACCAAGCCGTCATGGCCAGTCGATTGGGCGCCGAAGTTTTCATGGTCAACACCCTGGGCGATGACGTCTTTGGCGACACTACAGTGAAGAATTTCCAAGAACAAGGAATCGACACGACATACGTTGCGCGTGTTCCCGGAGCTAGCGGCGTAGCCCCTATCTGGGTAGAGCCAAATGGCACAAATCGCATCATCTGCGTCCCAGGTGCAAACAATGCAATGACCATTTCTCAGGTCACCCAAGCTCTATCTGAGTTATCAGATATAGATCTCCTCATCGGACAGCTGGAAATTCCTCAAGATGTAACCGCAGCCGCATTCGCGGCCGCACAAGCGCGAGGCATACCGACAATTCTTAATCCAGCTCCGTTCGCACCGTTAACTGATGCGTTACGAGAAAGTAGTGAATGGATCATTCCAAATGAGACTGAATTCGCTGGACTTAATCCGGCAGGAAAACTCCCAGAGAGTGATGAAATAATTCTTGAAGTATCGCAAGCACTTGGATGCAAATTCGTCGTAACGCTTGGGGAAAAGGGCGCTGCATTCACAAATTCATCTGGCGCAGTAGAAAGAGTTGCTGCACCCCGCGTGGCCGCGATCGACACCACCGGCGCAGGCGATGCATTCGTTGGCGCATTTGCATTTGGACTTGGCCAAGGAATGAATATCTCTGATGCGATTGCCTTAGGTTGTGCATGCGCCTCTGACAGCGTAACTCGCAAAGGAACGCAATCCTCGTATCCCACAAAGTCACAAGCTGGTGAAATCCTCAAGCGTTTTGCTTAGTTTGTAGCTCTCCGCAATTGTGAAACAGCTTTCATAAGTTGGCTTTTCGTCGTCTTTGTGGCTTGACTGCTCAATTCCATTATTACGCCACCATTCTTTACTGAATATTCTCGACCGTAAATTCCTGAGATTTCGTCAAGTACATCAATAACCGATTGATTTGAGAGCGCTGCTTGTACCAATTCATCGATGGGCTTCTGCATCGACTTATTGATGGTGGCAAGCACAACGCTCTGTGCGCCAGGCAGGCGAGCAAAGTATTGATCTGGGGTCTCTAGTATCAGCAAGACTTTCTTGGCAAAACCATCGAGAACTGTGGTTAAAACTGTGGAGTCTCCATCCCATGTTGAGTACCCAACATCAATCTTGTTGAGCGCGATCTTCAGCGCAGAGATTTCGTCAGGGTAAGGAATGTTTACGACTTTTACTTTCTTTGAAACTGACATAACGCCGCTTCTGAAACTCGAAAATAATTCTGGTTCACTGCCGATGAAACCCACAACTTTGCGCCGAGATTGAGCAGCTGCAACGACGCCTGCGAGATAAGCACCTTGCCCTTCATTAAAAGCGACATTTGAGATGTTGAGTTGGCCTAATACTCGATCGTTGATGAGCGCGAACTGGGTCTCGGTGTATTCCATTGATACACGTCTGACGGTTTCTCGATAACCAGGACCAACTGCAATGATCAAGGTGTATCCAGATTTTGCCAAGAATCTCAAACGGGTGAGTCGATCAACAGCAGTTCCATTTGTCGGTACTTCACGGACGAAAGGTTCAACCAACTTGTACTTCTTCTTGGCTTGAGTTAGCGCGAAATTGACCGCATCATTAAAGGAGTTATCACCGAGGAATCCGATGTCATATGCGACTGCGACTTTCGGTACTCGCTCTTCAGCGCCAGCAGGTAGAGCCGAGGTGGTCACCAGAGTTAGCGCTAATACCAGCGCTGGTAGCTTCATGATTGACCTTAGAGTTTTTTTGGAACTAGACCAAGCGCTGAATATGTCTTCGCCAATGTATCTGAGGCAACAAGACGCGCTTTCGCACTTCCGGCATCAAGGATTTCTAGCAAGCCTTTCTCATCTGCTAAAAGCGCGTTCGTCTTCTCGCGCACAGGCGCAAAGTATGAAGTGACAACGTCAGCGACTGCTGCCTTGAAGTCTCCATATCCTTTTCCAGCAAATTCATTCTCGAGTTCAGCAATAGTCATACCGCTCAGTGACGAGTGAATTGTGAGGAGATTTGAGATCCCAGGCTTCTCTTTTTCATCGAAACGCACTTCTTTGCCGGTATCTGTGACTGCGCTCTTAATCTTCTTGACGTTCACATCGCTCGAGTCAAGAATGTCGATGACTCCAGCGTTCGATGCGGAGGACTTGCTCATCTTGGCAGTTGGATCTTGTAAGTCGTTGATCTTTGCTGCACTCTTCATAATGTGAGCTTCTGGAATTGTGAAAGTCTGGCCATAACGAGAATTAAAACGCTGGCCAAGATCGCGTGTAAGTTCGATATGTTGACGTTGGTCTTCTCCAACGGGAACTCGATTGGCTTGATACAACATGATGTCAGCAGCTTGCAAAATCGGGTACGTGAAGAGTCCGACAACAGTGCGGTCTGCTCCACTCTTCTGTGACTTGTCCTTGAATTGCGTCATTCGACTTGCCTCGCCAAATCCCGCAATGCACTCAAGAACCCAGGCCAGCTGATTATGTTCTGAGAGATGGGATTGGATAAAGAGCGTACATTTCTGCGGATCCAAACCGAGAGCGATGAGTTGTGCTGCTGCAGCTAGAGTGCGACGACGTAATGTGGCTGGTTCTGTTTCAACAGTGAGCGCATGAAGATCCACGACACAATAAAAAGCATCGTGATCTTTCTGTAGCTCTACCCACTGTTTGACTGCGCCTAGATAGTTGCCTAAGTGGAAGGAATCAGCAGTGGGCTGAATCCCAGATAAGACGCGTTTCATGGGGCTATCTTCTCAATTTCCGGCAGAACTCGTGCCGCGTGAGAGGAGAAGCGTTCCTACGCGTTTGCCCTCCATGCTCAAGACGGTGAGGCGCACGCCATCGAGATGAATCACATCGTTAACGTCAGGAATTCGACCAAGGCTATGCATCACATATCCACTGAGGGTCTCGTAGGGACCTTCAG
This sequence comes from Actinomycetota bacterium, assembly GCA_046094245.1. Classification (GTDB taxonomy): domain Bacteria; phylum Actinomycetota; class Actinomycetes; order Nanopelagicales; family Nanopelagicaceae; genus MAG-120802. The sequence continues at coordinate 2,710 of JBJTHB010000062.1, read as the reverse complement.
GAATCTCAACGCCGATCTGCTCAGCGAGGTCTTCTAGTGAGATCAATCCATCTATTTCGTAATCCCCAGTGCGGGTTTGGTTTGAGACCTCAGATGTCTGATCATCATATTCATCATGGATATCACCAATCAGTGTTTCCACTAAATCTTCAAGCGTGACTATGCCATCAGTTCCACCATATTCATCGAGAACGATGGCAATTTGTTGCCTTTGTGCTCGCATTTCTGAAAGCGCAGGAAGAACTCCTTTAGTACCAGGTAGGTACATGATGGGACGAACCAAATCCATAATTGGAAGGTTCTTGCCAGAATATTCTGGATCCATCAAATCACGGACGTGAATGAAGCCGATTACTTCATCGCTATTTCCTCGTACAACGGGATAACGTGAATGTGCTTTCTCGACTGCCACGCGAATCGCATCTATGACAGGAAGATTTGCGTCAAGGAAATCAACTTCAGTACGAGGAACCATGACTTCATGTACAAGTCGTTCGCTGGCATTGAAGACTTCTTCAACGATATCGCGCTCTTCTTCAGTTAAAGCTTTGTGGCCAGTGACCAGATCAACTAATTCTTCTTCGGAGATATCTTCACGTGAAGCCTTAGGGTCGATGCCACATAACTTCAGAACCAAATCTGATGAACGTGAAAGTAGCCAGATCAAAGGTTTGAAAAGGCGCGCTACGAATGAGACCGGCGTTGCGACAAAGAGCGCAATCTTCTCGGTGGAGTGCAGCGCTACACGTTTTGGGACAAGTTCACCAAAAACGAGGGAGAAATAAGCAATGACAAGAGTGAGACCGATGAGCGAGAGAGTTTCACTCAAGCCTTCGCTCAAACCAGCATCAATCAATCGAGGTATGACGTAATTGCCTAAGCGCTCAGCGCCAAAGGCAGCGGAGAGGAATCCGCTCAGAGTCACACCGACTTGGACTGCGGCCAAAAAGCGGTTCGGGTGGGACGCTAGTTGGGCAACACGTGCGCCACGTTTGCTCCGCTCCGCCAACGACTTGAGCTGGCCTTCACGAAGTGAGATGAGAGCGATTTCGGCAGCCACAAAGATCGCGCCGATCAGGATGAAAAGGGTTACGACGCCGAGGTCGAAGGCTAGGCCTCCGAGGTCGAACGCTTGCGCACCGCCAGGGTCCATAAGAAGGAGAAGAGTATCGGAGGTCGGCCAACCCCCGCGGCCGAGGGCGGGGAGGCCAAAGGCCTGGCGGCCACAGACGGGAAGGCCGAGAGGCAAAGCTGCTTTCGTATTTCGCTTTGCCGAAGGCCTTTCCGTCAAAGCCAGGAAAGATTGTGGCTAGCGCCTCTTCCCTCTCGGGGGGCTCACGCGTAACCTTCGCGCATCCACGAAGACGTGGACTTGCTTCATCCAACGGATCGTCGGGCACGTACCTGCCCGGAGAAGGAAGAGAAAAAATGGCATCAGTCGTATTTAAAGATGCGTCTCGCATCTATCCAGGAACGACCACTCCTGCTGTCGACAAACTCAATCTCACTGTTAATGACGGTGAGTTTCTTGTTTTAGTCGGACCATCAGGTTGCGGTAAATCAACATCGCTTCGCATGCTTGCCGGTTTGGAAGAAATCGACACTGGCGCAATCATGATCGGAGATCGCGACGTCACAAATGTCGCACCAAAAGATCGCGATATCGCGATGGTCTTCCAGTCCTACGCTCTTTATCCGCATATGACTGTTGCGGAGAACATGGGCTTTGCACTCAAGATTGCTGGCGTCGCAAAGGAAGAACGTGATCGACGCGTTCTTGAAGCGGCCAAACTTCTTGATCTTGAACCATATCTCGAGCGCAAACCAAAGGCGCTCTCCGGTGGTCAACGTCAGCGCGTTGCCATGGGCCGCGCAATCGTTCGTGAACCTCAAGTCTTCTTGATGGACGAACCACTCTCAAACCTTGATGCCAAACTCCGCGTTGCAACTCGTACCCAGATTGCAGCGCTCCAACGCCGTCTTGGAATCACCACCGTTTATGTCACTCACGACCAGGTCGAAGCTATGACAATGGGTGATCGCGTTGCAGTTCTCAAAGATGGTTTGTTGCAACAAGTCGATACGCCTCGCAATCTTTATGACAATCCTGCCAACGCATTCGTTGCTGGATTTATCGGCTCCCCTGCAATGAACTTGCTTGTCGCTCCAGTTTCTGGCGGAAAAGCAAAACTTGGCGGCCTTGACGTTGATGTACCTACTTCGGCTGGTACATCTGTCATTGTTGGAATTCGCCCAGAAGGTTTCACGCCCTCCAGCAAGGGATTCGATGTGCAAGTTGAAGTAGTGGAAGAGCTTGGTGCTGATGCGTTCGTCTATGGCAAGCCTGTGGACTCTTCCCTTAAGTTTGCAAATGCCAGCGATGAAGGTGCGCAGGTCATTGTTCGTTGGGATCCCAAGAATCCACCGAAGTCTGGCCAAACTGTCACAGTTTCAGCGAAGGCAGATGGAATTCACGTCTTCAATGTTGCTGATGGAAAGCGCTTAAAGTAAAACCTTAAGAAACCAAAAAACCCCCGAGTGATCGGGGGTTTTTTGTTGTAAACGTGGTTACTTCATAGCTTTCTGGAGGTTCTCATCAATTGCTGCAAGGAACTCTTGGGTATTAAGCCACGGAGCATCATTGCGCAATGATGCTCCGTGGCTTAATACCCAAGAGTTCCTTGCAGCAATTGATGAGAACCTCCAGAAA
>JBJTHB010000061.1:0-2633 GCA_046094245.1 Actinomycetota bacterium | reverse complement strand
TAACGACGGAGATCTTGTATCTGGCGTTGTAGTCCAGGTAGATCGCGATGAAGTCCTTCTCGATATTGGATATAAAACAGAAGGCGTAATCCCAGCCCGCGAACTCTCAATCCGTCATGATCTTGACCCAAGTGAATTGGTCAAAGTTGGCGATCGCGTAGAAGCACTTGTACTTCAGAAAGAAGATAAAGAGGGTCGTCTCATCCTCTCCAAGAAGCGCGCTCAGTATGAGAAAGCGTGGGGAGAGATTGAAGGCAAAAAAGAACGTGATGAAGTTGTCGTCGGAACTGTCATCGAAGTCGTCAAAGGCGGCTTGATTGTTGATATCGGACTCCGCGGATTCCTTCCTGCCTCTCTCGTTGAAATGCGCCGCGTTCGCGACCTCTCTCCGTATATCGGAAAGCAAGTCGAAGCTCGCATCATTGAACTCGATAAGAATCGCAACAACGTAGTTCTCTCACGTCGCGCCTATCTCGAGCAGACTCAATCTGAATCTCGCACAACATTCCTTAACCAACTTCAGAAGGGCCAGGTCCGCGAGGGTGTTGTTTCATCCATCGTTAACTTCGGCGCATTCGTCGATCTTGGTGGCGTAGATGGTCTCGTACACGTCTCTGAACTCTCGTGGAAGCACATCGATCATCCAGGTGAAGTTGTTGCTGTTGGAGATGAAGTGACTGTAGAAGTTCTCGAAGTTGATTTTGAGCGTGAACGCGTCTCGCTCTCACTCAAAGCCACACAAGAAGACCCATGGCAAGCATTCGCTCGTACCCACACGATCAATCAAGTGGTCCCAGGTGAGGTCACCAAGCTCGTTCCATTTGGAGCATTTATCCGCGTATTCGATGGCATCGAAGGTTTAGTACATATCTCCGAACTTGCCGAACGCCACGTCGAGATCCCGGAACAGGTCGTCCAAGTTGGAGACCAACTCTTTGTAAAGATCATAGATATCGATCTCGAGCGTCGTCGTATCTCTCTTTCATTGAAGCAAGCAAATGAAGGACATGATGTCGAGGTAGAAGCTTTTGATCCTACGCAATATGGAATGCCAGCTCGCTACGATGAGAATGGCAACTTCATTTATCCTGAAGGATTCGATCCTCAATCACAGGAATGGAAACCTGGTTACGAAGCGCAACGAGAAGAGTGGGAGCGTCAATACGCTGAAGCTCAAGCTCGATTCCTTGCGCACAAGAAGCAGAAAGCAGAAGCGCAAGCCGCTGATGCTGCAGCTGCTGCAGTCCCTACTCCTGAAGCGGAGTAGTTAGAACGTTCAAACAATTCTGGGCCTCGGTCAACGGGGCCCAGTTTTATTTTTCTAGGTAGGCTGAAGGAATGTTGAAAGTCGCACTTACCGGCGGGATTGGCTCTGGAAAGAGCGCTGTCGCTGAGATGCTAGAAGAATGCGGCGCAATTATCCTCGACTCGGATCAACTGGCCCGTGATGTTATAGAACGCGGAACTCAAGGGTATGAAACAGTCCTCGCCGCATTCGGAGATGCGATCCTCTCTGATGGCGAGATTGATCGAGCCAAGCTAGCTGGCATTGTCTTTCAGGATGAGGTGAAACGTAAAAAGTTAGAGGGCATTATTCATCCTCTTGTTCGCGACGCAGCAGAAACTCTGATGAAGAAAGTTCCAGCAGATTCCGTCGTTGTAAATCAAATTCCTTTATTAGTGGAGACAAATGGGGCGAAACGTTTTGATTATGTGATCACTGTTTCAGCATCAGAAGAGACACGTCGGAGCCGATTATTGGAACGTGGATTGAAAGATTATGAAATAACAAAACGGATGCAAGCCCAGGTTGATGATGCGGCGCGAGAATCAATCTCTCATACTGTCCTGAGAAATGAAGGATCTCTGGATGAATTACAACGCCAGGTGGAAGAACTCTGGCGGAGCACCCTCAAGCCAATGTCCCAGGGCCTATGACTCGAGCTGTCACAACCACTCCACGCGCTAATCGACCTTTTCAGGTCATTAGTGATTTTCAACCTGCGGGGGATCAGCCAGAAGCGATACGCCAGTTAGCTGATCGAGTCAATCGTGGAGAAGAGGACATCGTTCTTTTAGGTGCAACGGGAACAGGAAAATCAGCGACGACTGCATGGCTCATCGAACAAGTTCAAAGACCTACTTTGGTCCTAGCGCCTAACAAAACTCTCGCCGCACAACTCGCAAATGAATTTAAAGAGCTACTTCCCAATAATGCGGTCGAATATTTCGTTTCGTACTACGACTACTACCAACCAGAAGCGTATGTCCCTCAAACAGATACCTTCATCGAGAAGGATTCTTCGGTGAATTCCGAAGTTGAACGTTTGCGATACTCGGCCACCTATTCTCTTCTTACCCGCAGAGACGTTGTCGTGGTAGCAACAGTGTCTTGTATCTATGGACTTGGAACTCCGCAGGAGTACATCGATCGCATGATTCCGGTGAAGGTTGGAGATTCCATTGATCGTAATGTGCTATTACGTAAATTTGTTGATATTCAGTACAAACGAAACGATATGGCTTTCGAGCGTGGAACATTCCGAGTGCGTGGGGACACAGTCGAAATCATCCCCGTCTATGAAGAGTTGGCGATTCGAATTGAAATGTTCGGTGATGAGATCGAAAGATTA
>JBJTHB010000060.1:0-2943 GCA_046094245.1 Actinomycetota bacterium | reverse complement strand
TATTTCTAAGGCATTTTAGGGCGTGTAAATTGAGTGGTTCTATAAAAAATCCAATGCGGGCCAAACAGGATTAGTAGAATTTAATCTTTCGACGCCAAACGGCGTTGTGCGCGGTAATTAATCCACGCTTACAACGCCTTTTGGCGTCGAAAGATGAACTGCTACTAATCCTGTTTGGCCATCATTGGATTTTTGATCGACCCACTCTATTTCCACGCCATCAAATGCCTTAGAAAGATCGGAGCCTAGCCATTCCTCAATCGTCTTTTCATCGCCGGCGATTTCGATCTTGACGATTTCCGCAACCGCTTTTCCATCCGTTGATGGATGATCTTGTGACATCCACTGAATAAAGAATGGAAGCTGTGAATCATTAAGTGTTCCTAGAACTCCGAGTTGTTTCCACTTTAATTCGGAACCATCGGGGCGTTTGCGTGAACCATCGACGGCTTGGCGACCAAGTCGATTTTCAATTGGTGATAAATCTTCAGTTGAGACAACCCAAGTCAACCAACCGCCACCTTCATTTGCGCGTTGAGAAACGACGCGACCAAATGGTGATGAATCCGCAGCTGGGTGCTCTAATGGGCAAACAACTTCCAAGTAATGACCATTCTTGAGTGCGAGAGTGAAATTTCGAGTTCCGAAGCGTGGATGAATTCCGCCGTCGGTGAAAGCAGAACCAATTCGAGAACCGATTCTTTGGACTACATCAACGAGTTGGTCATGGGTTGCTGCGTAAGAGATATGGTCCAGGCGCATGTGCGGATAATGCCGAAAGCTACTTCAAAGCGCAAAACAGAGCCTCGAGCGTTGCCAGAGGTGCTGCATTACGCGAGAGGTTCGTCCGAGCAGTTAAGACGAGATCAATCTGTTCAAGAGTGCGGCGAGGAGAGGTTGTCCGGGCATAGTTCGTGATTTCGTCCGCAAAGTCAATGTTGAGAATCTCATTACTTGCACTTTGGACTACCAACACATCCCGATAGAAAGTTGCGATATCCAATAATGATGCGTCAATGTTGTCTCGAATTGAACGAGTGGTGCTCGATTTCTGCTCCTTCTCAAGATCTTTGATGGCTTTCGCACCGCCTAAAATCAGGCCTCGACCAGTTCCTTGATACGCGTCCTGGAGTTCTTTGAGTTCGAGAGCAACTCTTTCTGCGTTCTCATTCTCCGACTGCTCTTCCGCGATATTCAAGAGTTTTTGCGCGGCTTTGAAACATGAATCAATGTCTTTTAGCGAGAGTGGAAGAGCAAGCACATCTTTTCGACGCAGCTGTGCATCCTGATTCGTTGCGATGAAACGAGCTCGACCGATGTGACCTTGGGAGACTCGAGCAGAAAAAGCAGCTGCATTTGCATCAACTTTTGTTGAGGTAAGTAAGAATTCTTCAACGCTCTTCGTTGATGGAGTTCGTAATTGAACATGACGACACCGTGAGCGAATAGTTACAGGTACATCACTCAAAGTTGGAGCGCATAACAACCATACGGTGTGGGATTCTGGCTCTTCAATTGTTTTCAATAATGCATTGGCCGCTGTTTCGGTTAAACGATCGGCGTCTTCAATTATGACAATACGCCAACCGCCAACAGACGGTGACCATGAAGATCGAGAAATCAATTCTCGAACTTCATCAGCCTTAATGGAAAGACCAGTTGGGTTGAATCTCTCTACATCAACATGAGTGGAAGCAAGTACGGTGGTGCAATCAATACAGATACCGCAACCATTCTCTTTACATACAAGCGAGGCGGCGAAAGCAACAGCGGCATTTGATCTCCCGGAGCCTGGAGGCCCGACAAATAGCCATGAATGAGTCATAGCTTGAGAAGTTTCACCACTTTTTGCAACCTGAACTGCATGGCTAAGCTGCTCGACTATATGGTCTTGTCCGATTAAAGACGAGAAAATTTTCATGATTTCTTAGAAATGAGGGTAGAAATTCGAGAGGTAATTTCTTGATGGATTTCAACTATAGGTTTTTGGGCATCGATCACTACATATCTTTCAGGGTCCATGCTTGCGAGCTGGAGATATTCCTGTCGGACTCGATTGTGGAATTCGATTGATTCACTTTCTAATCGATCTGCATTCTTGATTCTTGAGAGACCGATTTCGGCTGGTTGATCGAGAATTATCGTGATGGTGGGAAATAGAGATTCTGTAGCCCAGCGATTGATGCGTGCTACTTCTGATGATGCCAAGACGCGACCTGCTCCTTGATAGGCGATTGAGGAGTCAAAGTAGCGGTCAGTAATGACAACATCTCCGCGCTCGAGCGCTGGACGAAGGAGTGAATAAACATGATGAGCACGGTCGGCGGCATACAACAGCGCTTCTGATCGTGGCGAGATATCGCCCGTGTCATTATCCAAAAGAATCTTTCGAAGGTTTTTGCCCAAAGTGGTTCCGCCCGGCTCACGGCTTAGTGTCACGGAACGACCTTCGTTCTCAAACCATTCCTTAAGCAATTTTGCTTGCGTCGATTTACCAGAACCTTCTCCACCTTCAAAGGCGATAAAGAGCCCATCTGTTTTGGGTGCGGTTATTGAGCCAAGTTCACCTTTGAAAGCATTAACGATATCGCTCCAGAATGAAACACCTGGTCGATCCTTCATTTGATGATAGGAAAGAAATCCTACAAACATCGCAATAAAACCGCCGCCCAACATAGTGAATGCAGCACCGTTGTAGGTGAGCTCGACTTCTCCAAATTCAAAGACGTGTTCGCCAATTGCTGCTGCGGCGAGTGGCGCTACTGCAAGAACACCCACAAGTGAGATTCGCACTAGCGATTGAATGAAGGCAAATACGCGACCACGAAGCTCGTCTGTGACTTCCATACCCAGCATCGTGAATCCCGTTACCCAAGAAACTCCCGAGAACATTCCGAGCAAAACCACTACGAAAATTGCAAGAACAAGGTTCTGTAGAAGCGA
>JBJTHB010000059.1:0-4471 GCA_046094245.1 Actinomycetota bacterium | reverse complement strand
CTTCGCCACAATCTCCTCTAGGAGTGCTTCACCATCGTCGACATACATCAAGATTCGATCAGGGAGCTCTTCGATCCGTGGGCACATCTGGCGAAGTATTGGCGCTACTTCCTTATTGCGTTCCGAGCCAAATCGAACTTCGAGCACTTCTTTGGTGGAGTACGTCTTGATCAATTCTGTCGGCGACCCTTCAGCCATGATTTTTCCTTTATCCATCACGACTAATCGATCACAGAGTTGCTCGGCTTCATCCATAAAGTGTGTGGTCAAAACGAGCGTCACACCGGCTTCTTTCAAACGGAATAAGCGATCCCACAAGATATGTCTGGCTTGTGGATCTAAGCCGGTGGTTGGTTCATCGAGCATCAAGATGTCAGGTTCGCTGATGAGAGCGCGTGCGATAGTGAGGCGGCGTTTCATTCCACCGCTTAACGCATCGACTTTCGAATTACGTTTCTCTTCGAGTTGGGCAAACTCCAATAACTCTTCGATCTTTGCACGGATAAATTTCTTACTTAATCCAAAGTAACGACCATAAACAAAAAGATTCTCGGTGACGGTTAACTCACCATCTAAATTATCTTGTTGGGGGACAACGCCGAGATGGGCGCGAATTTGTGGGCCGTGTTCCTCTGGATCACGATCAAGAACGGTGATCGTTCCGGATGTGCGTTGAGAGGTGGCGGCGATGATGCGCATAGTTGTGGACTTGCCAGCGCCGTTGGGGCCAAGAAGCCCAAAAGATTCGCCCTTAGCGACGTCGAAATCAATAGCATCGACGGCGGTGAATTCCCCGAACTTCTTGGTCAATCCACGCGCGATGATGAGTGATTCAGACACTGATTTATCCTATCGGCTCACAGAGGTCTATAGTTTCCCCACGTGCGGTTACTACATGAACCAAATCACGATCTCACTTACGACGATGTTTTTATGATTCCGTCGCGCTCGAATGTAACGAGCCGTATGGATGTAGATCTACGCACTTCCGATAAGACTGGCGCAACAATCCCATTGGTCGTTGCAAACATGACTGCAATCTCGGGAAGACGAATGGCAGAAACTGTTGCACGTCGTGGTGGTCTCACCGTTATTCCACAAGATATTCCACTTCCCGTTGTTTCCGAAGTTATTTCTTGGATGAAATCACGTCATATTCTCTTTGATACACCCATTACTTTAGAAGGAAATGAGACGGTCGCTGACGCTGCATCGCTCATTCATAAGCGTGCCCATGGTGCGATTGTCGTAGTTGAGAAGAACAAACCAGTTGGAATTGTGATGGAAGAAGATTGGGATGGAGTAGATCGCTTCACGCAAGTCCACACCATCATGTCAAAAGATCTAATGGTGATTCCAGATACCGTCGATGCTCGTCAAGCATTCGATCTCTTGCAAGAGAAGAATCGTCGACTTGCTCCAGTGGTTAATGCGGCTGGAGATCTCATAGGAATTATCACGAAGACTGGCGCATTACGTGCCACTCTTTATCAGCCTGCACTCGATGCAAATAACCGCCTCCGTATCGCAGCAGCTGTGGGCGTTAACGGCGATGTGAAAGCAAAAGTAGAGGGATTGATAAAAGCAGGAGTCGATGTTCTCGTGGTCGATACAGCGCATGGACATCAAGAGAAGATGATTGAAGTTCTCAAACTGATTCGCTCACTTGATCCGAAAGTGCCAATTGTTGCTGGAAACGTCGTGACCGCAGAAGGCGTTCGCGATCTCGTTGCTGCTGGCGCCGACATCATCAAAGTTGGAGTTGGACCAGGAGCAATGTGCACGACACGGATGCAGACTGGAGTTGGACGTCCACAATTTTCAGCCGTCATGGAATGCGCGGCAGAAGCAAAGAAGTTAGGCAAACATATCTGGGCAGATGGCGGAGTTCGTCACCCACGCGATGTCGCCCTCGCGCTTGCCGCCGGTGCATCGTCAGTCATGATCGGTTCATGGTTTGCGGGAACATATGAATCACCGAGCGATCTTCGAGTTGATTCATCTGGAAAGCTCTACAAAGAATCTTTCGGAATGGCTTCCGCTCGCGCTGTTGCAGCTCGGACATCCAATGATGATGCCTTTGATCGAGCGAGAAAAGCTATCTATGAAGAAGGAATTTCAACGTCGCGGATGTATCTCGACCCAGCACGACCAGGAGTTGAGGATTTGATTGATGACATCATCTCGGGAGTTCGTTCATCATGCACTTATGCGGGCGCAAAGAGCCTCGAGGAATTTGCAGATAAAGCGGTGGTTGGAATTCAATCTGCTGCAGGATATGCAGAAGGTCGTCCACTACATACATCGTGGGGAAAGTAAGACTTAAGCCTCTTTCGCGTAACGAGAAGCAAAGACAAGCAAGTAAGCAAGTGCTGCGATCAAGAGCAATGTCCAGCGAAGTTCGATTTGATCTGCAATAAAACCAATCAGTGGTGGACCCACAACGAAGCCAAAGTATGAGACGCCTGAAACTTTAGCGACCGCTTCCGATGGTGCGATGATTCCAGCATATTTCGTAGAAGCAAGCGTGCCAGCAGCGCTGAACATCAAAGGAATCACGACCGATAGACCTAGGCCTAATAAGAACCACGAAACCATAATTGCCGGGATTCCACCAATAATTAATCCAGCAGTAAGTCCCGTGCCGGCGACGATTCCACCTGTGGCAATCACAAGTGATGCACCGAAACGGTGAGCCAAGTAATCACCCGAAAAGCGACCAATAATCATTGCGCTACAGAAAACAATATAAGGAAGCGTCGAAATAAACGGTGTTGCACCAAATGCATCTCGGGCAAGTACGCCACCCCAATCACCAGCAGCACCTTCGCTAATCGCAGCGAATAATCCAAAGACGCCCAAAACCCAAAAAATAAATGGATGTTTCGCACGTGGACCACTCGAGAAGTCATGTTGATCAGCCTCAGCAGGTAAATAAAGAGGGCGCACGACGAATGCCGCGATGAGATAGATCGCCATGAGTGCGAATGACTGGTTAAGCGGCGTGATTTCCCATTGCGAAAATAGTCCGCCGAGGATTCCACCGATGAGCGTTCCAACAGAGAACATTCCGTGGAAGACGCTCATTAACCGTCGTCCCGCACGCTGTTCAACAACGACAGCATGAGCATTCATTGCAACATCTTGAGTTGCAAGTGAGAAGCCGAGAAGAAAGAGTGAAACCCAGAACCATTGAAGTGAGAAGAGCGCGCCTACAAGTACACATGAGAATGCAAGTGCGATCGTTGCCCAGAACACCACGGGATTGCTGCCATATTTTGCTGCGCTCTTTCCTGCGGGCTTGAGCGCCAGAAATACACCGATAGAAACAAAGAGCAACGAAGCTCCCAAGACGCCGTTAGAAATATCTAAAATCTTTTTGAAGTCAGGGATACGTGCGACAAAGGTGCCGGCCGTGAAACCGTTCACAATAAATGTTGCGGTTACGCCGATTCGAGCGCGTCGTAGGTCACGTTCCATAAGTTGCGAAGTCTACCCAGTGCGAGTTCAATTTCCTTTAAGGTTTTTTTCAGAAAACGATGATTAGGTAACCGATATGAGAACAATTTCCTCTTTCAGTAAAGTCATGATTGGTTTCTTGATGGGCGCAGTCGTCGCTGGAGGCGTTGCTGTTGCCGTCTCACCCAATACACCACCCACAAAGGTCTGCGTCGATAATCGCACGAAAGCGCTCTTTGCATCCACCGATGGAAGTTGTGCGAAAACCCGCACATTAATGGAGATTGCCGGCAAGGGTGCCGATGTTGAAACTATCGCATCTGCAGTATCGCCCTCTGTAGTTTCTATCGCCGTATCTTCCATCCAAGGTGGTGGCTCTGGCTCTGGAGTGATCTATCGAAGCGCTAGCGGAGCCTCATTCATCATCACTAATAACCATGTGATTTCAACTGCAGTGCAAGGCGGAACTATTCGAGTTGAGCTCAATAACGGTGATTTTGAAAACGCCACAATCGTTGGTCGCGACACCACCTACGATCTCGCGGTCTTGAAAATCAACCGCGGCAATCTCAAGGCGATCGCGATTGGAAATTCAAACTCCTTAATTATTGGTGAACCGGTGATTGCCTTTGGTTCTCCGCTCGGACTTTCCGGCACTGTCACTAGTGGAATTGTTTCTGCACTGAACCGTCCAGTCACAGCAGGAAGCACAGGCGTTGAATCATTTATTGATGCGATTCAAACTGATGCCGCAATTAATCCTGGAAACTCGGGCGGTCCACTTGTCGATGGAAGTGGCGCATTAGTTGGTATCAATTCTGCGATTGCAACGTTGAGTTCAGGTACAAGTGGCTCGATTGGCCTTGGCTTTTCCATCCCTATCAATCAAGCAAAACGCGTGGTTGATGAAATCATCGCCACAGGTAAATCAACTCGACCATTCCTCGGAGTTAACTTCGATACTTCATTTACTGGCACCGGAGCGCGAATTCTTCGTGTTGTTGATGGCGAA
>JBJTHB010000058.1:0-8211 GCA_046094245.1 Actinomycetota bacterium | reverse complement strand
CTGCTTTAGCCACAACATATCGGGCGAGTCTGCCGATCGAGTTCCCGTACCCAACTTATATTTCCAGTGAGCTGCAATGCCGTATTCGGCTCGACGATGCATGTCGTGGGTGCGTATCTGTATTTCTACGGCTTTCCCAGTCGGACCAATCACAGTCGTGTGAAGGGATTGGTAAAGATTGAATTTAGGCATTGCGATGTAATCCTTGAATCGTCCCGGGACTGGATTCCAACGCGCATGGATGGAACCCAGTACTGCATAGCAATCTCTGACGTCGTTCACTAAGACTCGAATACCAACAAGATCGTATATATCGTTGAACTCGCGACCTCTAACCACCATTTTTTGGTAAACGCTATATAAATGCTTCTGGCGACCTGTGACGGTTGCTTGAATTCCCTCGCTCGTAAGATCCTCTTCAACAACAGAGATGACATCATTGGTTAACTTTTCTCGAGATGGATTTCTCTCAATGACGAGGCGTTCAATCTCCTCAAATTTTTTCGGTTCAAGGAATTTGAATGAAAGGTCTTCCAACTCCCACTTCACAGCATTCATTCCGAGGCGATGCGCCAAGGGTGCATAGATATCAAGAGTTTCCCGTGCTTTCCGTGCCGATGATTCAGGTTCTACGAATTGCCAGGTGCGTGCGTTGTGAAGACGATCAGCCAACTTGATGACAAGTACGCGTATGTCTTTTGCCATCGCGACAACCATCTTCCGTACCGTTTCGGCTTCAGCGGTAGGGCCATATGTAAGTCGATCTAACTTCGTGACCCCTTCAACCAAGGTCGCCACTTCATCGCCGAACTCAGCTCTTAATACATCCGATGAATACTTAGTATCCTCAACGGTGTCATGCAGTAAAGCCGCTGCAATTGTGGCTGGATCTAAACCAAACTCGACAAGAATCTCAGCAACAGCCACTGGATGGGTGATGTAGGGATCACCGCTTTTGCGGAGCTGTCCACGGTGAGCGATTTCAGCGGCAATAAATGCCCGCTCGACTATTCCAACATCACCATCTTTGGCGTTCTCGCGAAGTCGATTTACGACTGGCGTGATTAGCGCGTTCATGCGCCAAGGTTACTTGAACGCTATTTGCGGCGCTTCTTCTGCTTTCTATGGGTAGCTTCGCCACTAAGACTTCCGCCTTGTTTGGCCGCTACTCGCTGATTTAGCGCCTTAATCGCCGGTTCACGTTCACGCAAACTTGCGAGAATTGGTGCGGCGATGAATATCGAAGAATACGTTCCTGCAATTAAACCAATGAATAACGCTAACGCAAGATCCTTCAAGGTTCCTGCCCCTAACAACCCTGCGCCCACGAAGAGAATCGCCGCTACAGGCAACAGAGCAATAATGGAGGTATTTATGGAGCGAACCAACGTTTGATTCACCGCAAGATTCGTTGCTTGTGAATATGTGCTCTTTCCAGTGCTGGTGATGGAACGAGTGTTCTCCCTGACTTTATCGAACACGACAACCGTGTCATAGAGCGAGTATCCAAGAATCGTTAAGAATCCGATCACTGTCGATGGTGTGACCTCAAATCCCACAAGTGCGTAAATGCCGACCGTAATGAATACATCGTGAATTACGGCAACGATAGCGGCAATGGCCATCTTTGGTTCGAAAGCCAATGCCAGATAAATCATGATGCAGATAAGGAATGCAATGAGTCCCTGGAAAGCTTTCCGCGAAATCTCATCGCCCCACGAAGGACCTACATTTTGGGTATCAATTGATTCGATCGTGACACCAAACTTTGCAGCCAGCGCATCTTGAATTGCGTTCGATTGAGTAGGCTCAATGACACCTGTTTGTACACGGATCTTGTCGTTACCAATCGTTTGGACAATCGCATTTCCAGTGTAGCCAGCGGAAGATACGGCAGCTCGGGCTTCTTCTACCGTCCCCGATGATGTCGTAACGGTGAATGCTGACCCACCTTTGAACTCGATTCCGAGATGAAGTCCTTGGACTCCAAGAGCGAAGATTGAGAGAGCAACGAAAACGCCTGATAAGGCGTACCACTTCTTGCGCGCAGCAATAATATTGATTGAAGTTTCGCCTCTATAGAGACGGCCGCCGAGTTCAGTGAGATTCATTTTTACGCAACCTTTCCGTCAACGACTGCTGTGGCCATTCCCACGCTACGAGGTGAGACTCCCGACCATGCCGATCCACTCTGGAAATACTTCAACTTTGCCAACATCGATACGAGCGGCTTGGTAAAGAGGAAGATGACGATCAAATCGATGGCTGTTGTTAATCCGAGCGTAAATGCGAATCCGCGTACGCTGCCAACGGAGACGATGTAGAGCACGACAGATGAGATGACTGATACCAAGTCGGCAACGATGATGGTGCGCCGTGCGCGCTGCCAACCTGTTTCGACGGCAACGCGAAGCGGTTTTCCTTCACGCATTTCGTCTCGTATACGTTCAAAATAGACAATAAATGAGTCAGCTGTAATACCAATGGCGACGATAATTCCCGCAATACCAGCGAGAGTGAGCGTGAATCCGACCCACTTGCCGAGCAATAGACAGAACACAAGAACTTGTAAAGCCGCAATCAGGAGCGAGCCGATAACGACGGCGCCCAAAGCACGGTAATACAAGAGTGAATACAGAACCACTAGCAGGAGACCCAAGCCTCCAGCGATCAAACCAGCTACTAGTTGATCATTGCCAAGAGTCGGCGATACTTGTTGAACTTCGCCGCGACCAAAAGCCAATGGAAGAGAGCCATATTTCAAGACATTTGCCAGATCCTGAGCTTCTAATTGCGAGAAGCTTCCAGTTATCTGTGCACTTCCACCCAGAATCGCTTCATTGATTCGCGGAGCCGATACGACAACACCATCAAGAACAATTGCAACTTGATTCTGTGGAGCTGGAAGATTAACCACGCTCTGTGTGAGGCTTCCAAATTTCTTTGTTCCATCGCCGGTGAAATCTAGGGATACAAACCAGCCACTGGCGTTTTGTTGGTCTAGCGCTGCTGTCGCGCCTTTGATGTCACGACCGACTACTTGAGCCGGCGCTAGAACGTATCGTGAACCGCCATTGCGATCGCAGGTCACGATGACTGAATTTGCATCATCTCCACCGCTGCCCAACGTTGATTCTGGCTTCGTACAGTCCAGCGCTTTAAACGCTGCAGCTTGATCTGCACCGAGAGACAAACTTGAAACAACGCTGTCGTCATCGGGAGTTGGGACTGCTCCTGTTTCGATGAGAACTTGTCGGAAACGTAATTCAGCGGTTTGTCCCACGAGATCTACAACACGTCGACCGGTTTCACCAGGAACAGAAATCACGATTTGACGATTAGTTCCAGTTCCTTCTGCAGTTACTTCAGCTTCTGCAACGCCGAGTGAGTTAACACGTTGGCGGATGATCGACACTGCTTGGTCGATGGCATCAGCGGTGACTTGTCCTTCCTGGCCCTCTTGAATTCGAGGTTGCAAGGTGACGCTAGTTCCTCCGCGGAGATCTAACCCGAGATTTATCTTGGTTGCGTCAATGACAAAGGCAATTCCGAAAAAGATTGCCGTAATCAAGATGGTCAGAGTCAGAGTGCGGCCTGGGCGGGCGCTTTTCGCCGCGCCTGATGAACGTTGATTATTTCCGTAAGACATGGGGCGAAAGTCTAGGGGCGGATGTCAGGACTGTCGAAAAGCCCCAAAGGTTGAGATGGGGGTGTTTTTCCGAGGTGTTTCCACGCCGCTGGGGTCGCTGCGCGTCCTCGTGGTGAACGGACCATAAACCCACTTCGGACAAGAAATGGTTCAGCAACTGATTCAACTGTCTCGCGTTCTTCGCCAACCGCCATTGCAAGGGTATTCAAGCCAACTGGTCCCCCGCCAAATTGTTCAATCAACGCTTTGAGAATCGAATTATCCAGTCGATCTAATCCAATTTCATCAACTTCATACATCAACAACGCTGCCCGAGTGGTATGGATATCGATCGAGCCGTTGCCATGAACCTGCGCGAAATCGCGAACGCGTCTCAATAATCGATTTGCAATGCGTGGTGTTCCTCGCGATCTCCTACCAAGTTCAGAAACCGCCTCCGATGAAATAGAGATCTCCAGTAACGCGGCACTTCGCTGAACAATCAACGAAATATCTTCGTGATCGTAAAAATCAAGATGTGCAGTGAATCCGAAACGATCGCGAAGTGGGGCGGGAAGCAATCCTGCCCTCGTTGTTGCTCCCACCAAGGTGAAATGAGGCAAACTCAATGGGATAGCGGTTGCGCCTGGGCCTTTCCCCACAACAACGTCGACGCGGAAATCCTCCATTGCCATGTACAGCATTTCCTCTGCAGGTCTAGCCATACGGTGAATTTCATCAAGAAAAAGAATCTCACCTTCAACAAGTGAAGAGAGAATCGATGCAAGATCGCCTGCATGAGTGATCGCTGGACCACTTGTGACTCTTATCGGAGCGCCCATTTCGGAGGCAACAATCATTGCCAGCGTCGTCTTTCCTAAACCGGGCGGACCAGAGAGGAGGATGTGATCTGACGGTGCTCCGCGTTCGCGAGCTGCTCTCAATAACAGATCAACTTGATCCTTTACACGTTGTTGCCCAACAAATTCACCAAGAGTATGAGGGCGCAGCGCTTGTTCAGCAGTTATCTCTTCTGCAGATAAGGCTGAGTTCATGATCTCTTCATTCATGTTGACGCCACATCAATTCTTTCGCCGAGAGCGAGCCAGCGCCATCTTTAGCATTTCTGGCAGATCTTCGTTTGTGGGTGTTCGACCAAATTCAGATAAGACTTCGTCCAGCGAACTCTCCGCTTCTTTTGCCGAGTATCCAAGGCCAGTAAGCGCTCCAATCACCTGAGTTCGCCATGGCCCAGATAGTGAGCTCTTGGTTCGGAATCCTCCACCATATTTATCTTTTAACTCCAAAATAATTCGCGAAGCAACTTTCTT
The DNA here is from genome assembly GCA_046094245.1 of Actinomycetota bacterium. Classification (GTDB taxonomy): domain Bacteria; phylum Actinomycetota; class Actinomycetes; order Nanopelagicales; family Nanopelagicaceae; genus MAG-120802. The sequence goes on along the minus strand of JBJTHB010000058.1, from coordinate 3,252 downwards.
GCCAATTCCGGGCACTCTTTCCAATGCTCCATTATCTTGGCTTGCGATCGCTGTCCTGAGTTCATCAGGGGTATAGACCGCGAGCAACGCGCTGGCAACTTTTGGTCCAATTCCAGTAACAGATTGGAGCTCTTCGAAGAGATTCTTTGCATCTGTAGATTTAAAACCATATAGCGTCCACGAATCCTCGCGCACAACAAGAGCGGTATAAAGAGTTACAAGATCGCCTACCTTAGTTTCTGTAGCCAATTCGGGTGCAACTATCACCTCATAACCTAAACCTGAGACGCTCACAATTATTCGATTGAGTCGAACATCAATCACGGAGCCAGTGAGTTGTGCAATCACTTCGTCCCCTTCGTTCGTAATGTTTTGAGTCTCGAACGCTCTTTTGTGACAGCGAGAGCAATTTTATTTGTTCCCGCGCCACGCCAATGATGGCAGATAGCTAACGCCAAGGCATCTGTAGTGTCGACTGGCTTGGGCGCTTCTTTTAGTTTCAGAATTTTCGTTACCATCGTCGCAACTTGCCTCTTATCCGCCCTACCTGAACCAGTAACGGCGGCTTTGACTTCACTGGGCGTGTGCATAGTGATGGGCTTTCCTGAACGGGCAGCAATCACGAGTGCAACACCAGCTGCTTGGCCCGTAGCCATGGCGGTCCTAACATTGAGTTGCGAGAAAACTCGTTCAACCGCAATAACGTCGGGGTTGAAGTCGGAAATCCACTTCTCCAATTCATTGTGAAGAGTTAACAACCGCTCTTCTAGGGGTGCATCGATATCGGTACGAATAACGCCACAGGAAACAAGAACTAGATCGCGATCCCCACGTTTTTCTACGATACCGATACCGCATCGGGTTAAACCGGGATCAACGCCAAGGACTCGCACCTTCCCAGCCTAATGTGGGCATTTTTTCTATCAGGCTAGGCTCGCCATTACCTCATCAGATACATCGAAGTTTCCATAGACATTCTGGACATCGTCGCATTCCTCAATAGCGTCAATCAATTCAAAGAGCGCACTCGCCGTGGTCGCATCGACCGGAATTAGCATTGAAGGTAGGAACGAAACATCAGCTGATTCATAATCAATTCCAGCCGCTTGTAGCGCTGATCTGATGTCCACAATGTCGGTTGCGGCGCTAATGATTTCAAAATTTTCACCCATGTCATTCACTTCTTCAGCACCGTGATCCAAGACAGTCTCCAGGATTCGATCTTCAGTCAATGTCTGGTTCGATTGATTCTTCTTGACGATTACGACACCTTTGCGATTAAACATATATGACACCGACCCCGGGTCAGCCATCGTTCCACCATTTCGCGTTACCGCGACGCGTACTTCTGATGCTGCGCGGTTGCGATTGTCTGAGAGACATTCGATCAAGATTGCAACACCTCCAGGCCCGTAACCCTCGTACATAATCGTTTCCCATTGTGCACTTGATTCATCCTGCCCAGACGCACGCTTAAGAGCGCGCTCTATGTTGTCACTCGGTACGGAGTTCTTCTTTGCCTTTTGAATAGCGTCGTACAACGTTGGATTACCGTCGGGATCGGCGCCACCGTTTCGCGCCGATACTTCGATTGCTTTAATATATTTTGCAAAGGCTCGTGAGCGCTTTGAATCGATCAAAGCCTTCTTTCGTTTGATTGTTGCCCACTTGGAATGTCCAGACATTAATGCGAACCTAACTTCACGACTTCTTTACAGACATCGTCAACAAAATAGCGATGTACTCGATTGTCCCCTGTTAACTCTGGATGAAACGAGGTTGCCAGAAGATGTCCTTGTCGTATTGCTACAGGGTGCCCATCAACGCTTGCCAAAACTGAGACTTCCGTGCCTACCGATTCCACCCACGGTGCACGGATAAAGATGGCACGTAAAGGTGCATCCGTTATACCTTCGAATTGAAGGTTCGCTTCGAAAGAATCGACTTGTCGGCCGAAGGCGTTTCTACGGACAACTGCGTTTATTCCACCAAAAGTTTCTTGGCCCTCAATAGCGTCAAGGATGGTGTCCGCAATCAAAATCATTCCAGCACAAGAACCATACGTCGGCATACCTTCAGAAATTCGCAGAGCGATGAGATCGAATACTCCAAAAGATCGAGCCAGCTTTGCGATTGTCGTCGATTCACCCCCGGGTATTACCAAGGCATCGATGGCTTCAATCTCCGAAGCACGCCTGACCGGAGTGGCCATTACTCCGCAGTCTCCAATTGATCTGATGTGCTCGCGAACATCCCCTTGGAGCGCTAAGACTCCAACCTTCATAGCTTCGCCGACCTTGCTGATTTCGTTTTCTACCAGCCGCGCTCCGCTAGACGATGCGGAACCGGAATATCGGCGACATTAATTCCGACCATCGCTTCACCCAATCCGCGAGATTGCTCGCCAACCACCTTTGCATCGTCGAAGAACGTTACTGCTTTAACGATCGCTGCTGCACGTTTTGCCGGATCGCCAGATTTGAAAATTCCAGAACCGACAAAGACTCCATCCGCTCCAAGCTGCATCATCATCGCTGCATCCGCAGGGGTTGCGATTCCGCCAGCAGTGAAAAGCACGACTGGGAGTTTTCCTGTTTCTGCAATCTCTTTAACAAGTTCATATGGTGCTTGCAGTTCTTTAGCTGCGACGTATAGCTCGTCTTGACGCATCGAGGTAAGGCGGCGAATTTCATCAGAGATGGCGCGCATGTGAGTTGTGGCGTTTGAGACATCGCCGGTGCCTGCTTCGCCTTTAGAGCGGATCATTGCGGCACCTTCGTTGATGCGGCGAAGAGCTTCGCCCAAATTCGTGGCACCGCACACGAATGGAATTGTGAAATTCCACTTATCAATGTGGTGCGTGTAATCCGCAGGAGTTAGAACTTCCGACTCGTCAATGTAATCCACGCCAATTGCTTGGAGAATCTGAGCTTCGACGAAATGTCCAATACGGGCTTTAGCCATCACCGGAATGGAAACGCTCTTTTGGATCTCTGCAATCATGTCAGGGTCAGACATCCGAGCAACTCCACCTTGGGCACGTATGTCAGCCGGAACTCGTTCGAGGGCCATTACCGCTACAGCTCCAGCATCTTCTGCAATGCGAGCTTGCTCTGCGTTCACGACATCCATAATGACGCCGCCCTTAAGCATTTCGGCCATGCCTCGCTTGACGCGTGCAGTTCCCGTTACGTGTTCTTGTGTCATGGTCGAATTCTACTTACAAACGCATTTACCGCGAATTCTGCCTTT